>DMOB01000015.1:0-3330 GCA_003452475.1 Acidimicrobiaceae bacterium
CCAAGGTTCGATTAATTGAATTACATAGCTTTATGAATCGGGGATTGACCCAAGCTGTCTAAGATCGTTCACTACCCATCTTTTCTAAGATGCCAGAAACTGCGCCAATATTGGATAGCCAAACAAATAACAGCACCTCAAGTACACCGAGCGATGGAGACGTCGCGGTTATTGATGAATTGCGCTCTACCTACGGGAGCATGAAAGCTGAAATGGCCAAAGTAATTGTTGGCCAAGATGAAGTCGTTGAGAATTTGCTAATCACAATTTTATCTCGTGGCCATGCCTTGCTTATGGGCGTTCCCGGTTTGGCTAAAACACTTATGGTTAATTCACTATCAAAAGTGATGTCCCTTGACTTTAATCGTATCCAATTTACTCCCGATCTTATGCCCTCTGACATCACCGGCACAGATATTCTACAGGATACAGCAGAAGGCCGACGAGAATTTGAATTCGTTAAGGGACCAATATTTGCCAACATAATTTTGGCTGATGAAATAAATCGCACACCTCCCAAAACGCAGTCTGCATTACTTGAAGCTATGCAGGAACATCACGTAACCGTTTCGGGACGAGTCTTATCACTTCCAGAACCTTTCTTTGTACTTGCTACTCAAAACCCAATCGAACAAGAGGGGACATACTCACTACCAGAAGCTCAGCTAGACAGGTTCATGTTTTTTGTTGAAGTGAAATATCCTGATCGGGATGAAGAATTACGAATAGCTCGAGAGACTACAGGTAACTCATCTCAAACTATTGAACCCAAAGTAAGCGGTGAACAAATTCTCAAATATCAAAAGTTAGTCGAACGAGTGCCCGTACCCGACCATATATACGATATGGCAGTTGACATAGTTCGATCCACACGACCAGCGTCCAGTGATGCGCCTGATTTTTGCAAAAAACTCGTTTCTTGGGGAGCTGGCCCTCGCGCTGTACAATACCTAATCCGAGGCTCCAAAGCTCGCGCTGTATTACATGGAAGCTATCTTGTAAGACAGGAAGACTTAGAAGCAGTAGCTCATCCCGTTTTGAGGCATCGCATCATTACTAATTTTCAAGCGCAGGCCGAGGGCACCGACAGTACTGTCATCGTCGAAAAGTTGCTCGATCAATTCCGCAACGCAAGTGTCTGAGGAGAAAGAGCAACCGCTGATTGAAGCCGACGTTGTTGGCAGACTTATAGGACAACCTCTACTTGCACGTTTTCCTATGGAAGGAACCGTGTCTGGGCATCACCGCAGCCCTCACCGTGGATCAAGTGTAGAATTTGCTGAATACCGCAATTACACTCCCGGAGATGACATCCGAAGGCTAGACTGGCGTGTTTTTGCAAGAACTGACCGCTACTATCTAAAAGAGTTTGAAGCTGAAACAAACCTTCGATGTTACGTTGTTCTTGATTGTAGTGGATCAATGGGTTTCAAAGGCGAACATGGTATTCGTTTGAATTATGCGAAAAGATTGGCAGCAACTCTTAGCTATCTTGTCATTAATCAAGGAGATGCGGCAGGGCTTGTGCACGTCAATGCACAAGACAACAATGAAATCCCCCCTCGCCGAAACGCATCCCATCTACAGCTAATACTCGACTCACTAAATCAGGCTACTCCCAAGGGCGAAACCAAGCTTGTCCCCTTGTTGCATGAATTGGCAGAAAAAGCTCGTAGACGCGCACTAATAATAATTCTGTCCGACTGCTTTTGCGATGGAACTGAACTTCGTGACGCTCTTCAACATCTTCGATTCCAAAAACACGACCTAGCTTTATTTCAATTACTAGATCCTATGGAATTAGACTTCACTTTCGACCGGCCGGTGCGTTTTGTGGATATGGAAGGCTCGGAATCCATAGTAACTGAACCGGCTACTATTCGTGCAGAATACCAATCACAGCTTAACCAATTTCTCGATAAACTAAAGACAGACTGCCATGAGTTTAACGCAGACTACCGTCGAGTCACAATCGATCAACCTTATGACAAGGTTCTTGCAGACTTCTTGAATGAACGCGCTAAGCGTATAAAAAGTTAAGCTATGAGTTTTATTCAAGAAAGCATTCTTTTGGGCTTACCGCTTATTTTGCTACCAGTTGTTATTCACTTGATAAACCGCATGCGCCACAAACCCAAAATGTGGGGAGCAATGCAGTTCCTTCTTGCCGCAACTCGAAGCTCTACTAGCCATTCTAAGATCAAAAACTGGCTAATTCTTGCGCTGCGAATGCTAGCGGTCCTGATGCTATTACTATTCCTCTCTCGACCACTAGTAGGAGGGTGGATGGGGTGGGCATTTGGAGGAGCCCCTGATGTTATTATGCTGTTGGTTGATCGGTCAGCTAGTATGGAATCCCGCATCTCTGGCTCCAACAAGTCACGACGCGAATTCGCAATCGAAATGATTGTAGATGCTGCTGAAAAATTTGAAAATAAAAGCAACTTAGTTCTGATCGATAGCGCCACAAGAAAACCTCAAGACATTGCTACCGCTTCTTCGATAATCGAGCTACCTGACACACAACCTTCAGACACCGCAGCAGATATTCCTGCCATGTTTCAAAGCGCACTCGAGTGGCTTATTGATAATCAAGCTGGAACAGCCGAAATCTGGATAGCCTCTGACCTACAAGCAACCAATTGGATACCTGATGATGCACGCTGGAAAACACTAGTAGCATCAATTAAATCGCTAAAACAAGAAGTGCGAATACGCTTATTAGCCACCACACAGGACTCCCAAACGAACACCTCAATTTCTGTCTCTGAACTTGCTCGGCTGCAGTCTAATGAGACTGGTGAAGTCCGTCTTGCAGTTGATATCAAACGCACAAAGATCAACAATGATATTGAATCTATAAAACAAACAATCAATGGAGCAACAACCGAATTAGAAGCTAAAGTTAAAGGGCAATCCACACGTTGGCGTCATCGCATCGAAGTAGGCGAACAATCTGGAGGATGGGGTAAACTCGAAATATCAGCTGACGGCAATCCGCAAGACAATATAACTTATTTTCGTTACAGTGATAATCATCCAATTGAAGGACTAGTAATAACTGAAAGCCCACTAAGCTCGCTGTGGCAAGCGGCCGCATCAGCCAATAATAGTTCCGGTCGAAAACCTGCAAAATTGTTAGTTCCGAGTGAATTCGCCGAGTCGGATCTTCGAGATGCGACACTCGTAGTTTGGCATGCTTCACTTCCAGAAGGCGATGCTGCGAGTGCGCTACGTAATTTTATTAACGAAGGTGGACGGTTGGTTTTCTTTCCGACGGGAGAATCGACTACAGTAAGATTTTTCGGGCTAGGCTGGGGAGAAAAACAA
>DMOB01000037.1:0-6499 GCA_003452475.1 Acidimicrobiaceae bacterium
AACGGCTTTGGAAGTGCTAAATTTCATGGGTCATTAGGACATAACAAATTGTCGAGCACACAAATAATCGGCGGCCACGGCACATCTGATGGAAATGGCTATTGGCTGATAGGACACCGAGGGGGCATTTTTGCATTCGGAAGTGCCTATTATGCGGGTTCAATTAATGCTTCGGCTACAGCCCCTGTAGGAGCTTTCGCATTCGATAGCGTTAACAAAGGCTATTGGCTTGTGACCAAAAATTCGCCAGCTGTTCCCAGCAATTCAGGCATCGGCAAGCGAGCAATTTTCTCAAATCGGTTACACCGCGTGTGGTTAGTAAACGACGACGAAACAGTGCATAAAAGTTATCTTGTCAGCGGAAAAGCAGATACGCCTATACCAGGTGACTACAGCGTTTTTTCCAAATCTCGGCGCACTGTCGCTGGCCATGATGATATCTCAATGGAATATATGGTTCGTTTCACCTGGGGCAATACTCAGGCAATTGGTTTCCACAGTATTCCAAATGGCGGTAATGGAGAGCCGCTTCAGACTGAAGCTCAACTAGGCACCTACAGATCAGGGGGCTGCATCAGATTACGGAATGACCAAGCTAAAGAGCTATACGACTGGATGCCGGTAGGGACGCCCGTCATCGTCACAAATTAAAATATCTGAGCATGATTGCTAATCATCGGTTCCAGCTTTTGAGATTCCGTATCGATCTTCAAAACTAACTCGTGTCGGCTCATCATCGGTTTCCTCACTCACATCTGATTCATTTTTGAGCCATACCGTTCGTTGAGGGAACGGAATCTCAATGCCTTCTCGATCAAAAGCCTCTTTTATTCGCTTTCTTAATAGCCTCCCAGTCCCCCATTGTTCCGAAGGCTCAGTCTTCACTGACAGCCGAATGGTCACAGCATCAGCACCGAAATTTTGAACACCCGCTACGACAGGCTCTTCGATAATCGTTGCCTCTTGGCGTTGCTCTTCCCACAACCCATCAGCTACTTCTTTAATTGTTTCCATAGCTAGGTCAAGGTCCGTGTCATATGCAACGTCAATATCTAGAATCGCACGCGCCCAAACTTGCGACATATTACCCACTCTTCGAATTTCACCATTAGGGATGTGCCACAAAGTCCCACTCACATCTCTAAGTCTCGTTGTTCTCAAGCCAATTGATTCAACGGTACCAGTTGCCTCACCCGCATTGATCACATCGCCTACTCCATACTGATCTTCTATCAACATGAAAATGCCGCTGAGAAGATCGCGTACTAACGACTGGGCACCAAACCCTATGGCCACACCCAAAATTCCAGCTCCAGCTATAAGCGGACCCAAGTTGATATCGAATTCGCCGAGCAACATCATTAGCATGACGGCACCAATGCCCGCAGATGCAACGCTCTTAAAAAGTACCCCTAATGTTTTAGCCCGCTGACGAGCCCTTTCAGAACGCTCATGCAAGGCAGAAAGTTTTCTCGCCAGTATGTCTCGACGTATTGCGGTACCAGTTGACTCAACTTCCTCAACCGCGCCCTGCTCATCGACTTTACGCTCCTGCATCAATCGCTCAATCAATCCATCGATTCCGCGATGAACAATTCTTCGTACAACCAACGCTAAGACAACAATCAAAATGATTTTGACCGGCTTATCCACAAGAAAGCCGGCCAAAGCAGCCATATCCGAGCTATCCGTTAGTTCAAAAATTTTCTGACAAAGCCAATCAGCATCAATCCCGCAAGCCTCTTGAAGTTCAGTCTGCCCATTTGTGGTGTTTAAGTCAGTCACATCTAACATCCTAGGATTTAGTTAGCGCATCTAGAGGACAACCTGATGACAAACAGCAATCATCTAACTACAATCCCTATCGTGAGCAAACATTCTGACGCCGTCATCTACGAAGTTTCTTCCGGAGTTGCAACAATTATTTTAAACAGACCCGAAAATAAGAATGCTCTTAGCGTTGAGATGATCAACGCCATCGGAGATTGCTTTGATAAAGCTCAAAACGATCCAAGAATACGAGTTATTTTGTTCACAAATAATGGTAACACCTTCTGCGCTGGAGCCGATCTCAAAGCCGCTGCACCAGGAGTTGTCCAACCTGAGGCGCGACATACGTTTACGAAAATTCTCGATGACATAATGGAATCACCGAAGCCGGTAATCGGTTCAATCGCCGGCCATTGCACTGGTGGAGGCGTTGGCTTAGCAGCAGCTTTTGATATTTCTGTTGCGGCTGATGACATAATTTTCGGCTTCACAGAAGTCCGAATTGGAGTCGCACCAGCAGTTATTTCTGTTGTCTGTCTACCAAAACTGAGACGCGCCGATGCGAGTGAATTGTTCTTAAGTGGAGAAAAGATTCCAGCTGAAAGAGCAGCATACATAGGTTTGATCAACCAAGCTGTTCCTCGTTCACAACTTGATGTTGTCGTATCAGAAACTATCGGTAAAGTTGTGAAAGGCGGACCAAATGCCCTTGCTGCGTCGAAACAGCTAGTCTCGAAAGTGCCACAAATGCAGCGAAGTGAAGCCTGGGAATGGACATCGCAGCTAAGTCAATCTCTGTTCAAGTCAGAGGAGGCTCAAGAAGGAATCGGTGCTTTCAAAGACCGGAGAAACCCCAACTGGGTGCCAAAATAGTCGCAACCTGATTAGCTCGTAAGTTTCCTTCGGGCACCCGGGTCTGCACGACTCCAATAGCTAGTCACCAGTTGTCTAAACTAATCAACGGCTTAGTCAGCTATTAGAAATTACGTTTTGATTTATCAACGATTGCGTTTGATTCAGAGCACCGCGACAGAGACCGCCAACGAGTCTATCTCTCAGCTTTTACACACTACTTAGTTATACCCGCTTAACGAACCACCAATGGCCCGAGGAATGGTTGTACGATTTCTTGCTGTGGCAGGACAGATACATATTGAACGTAGCGGCTATGTCGGCACAATTATTCTTGACCACCCTGAACGCCACAATGCGATAAGCGCAGACATGTGGATTGCGCTTAAACATGCAGCTGTCGACCTTGGCGATGATGAAATGATTAGGGTTATCGTTATTAGAGGATCTGGCGAAAAAGCATTCGCAGCCGGAGCTGATATCAGCCAATTCAGTGAAAAACGGCAGAATAGCGAATCAAACGATGGCTACGATGACGCTACTTCCGAGGCTTACGAAGCACTTAGCAATTTACGTAAACCGCTGATAGCGATGATCCATGGGTATTGCATCGGCGGAGGGCTAGCAGTAGCTCTCTCTGCTGATATCAGGGTTGCATCTGACGATGCCCTTTTTACAATTCCAGCAGCACGCTTAGGACTCGGCTATGCGACTGCCGGTTTAGGCAAATTAGTGCAACTGATAGGTCCATCTGCTGCCAAACGTATTATGTTTCTGGCCGACCGGTTCGGGGCAGATGAGGCTTTGTCTATAGGCCTAATCAACCAAGTTGTACCCAAAGCTTTGTTGGGGGAACACGTAGCGGCCTGGACAGATCTTATTTCTTCGAATGCACCTCTCACCATTGCTGCCGCAAAAGCTTCGATTAATGAGTGGTTGAAAGATGAGACAACTAGAGATTTCAAGGCTGTGGATAAAATGATTCAAGCTTGTTTTGACAGTGCTGATTACCAAGAAGGCGTAGCCGCATTTATGGAAAAGCGGAAACCTAGGTTTAATGGCCGATAGAACAACGGAGCAATCGACCTAAGGTCGCGCATCACGACGATGGCGTTTACTCCTTTCATAAATCTCGATTTGAGTTCGCAACTCTTTTAAATCATGCGATAAATCCTGATATGCACTTATCCTTGACTCGCTTATGAGCCCGCTTGACAATGCTTCCAAAACCGCGCATCCAGGCTCTTCGTTATGAGAACAATCAGAGAAACGACAAAGGTCTACAAACTCAGATATCTCAGGAAACACAAGGTTTAAACCACTCCCATCCCATAGTTGAAGTTCTCTCAAACCTGGAGTATCAATCACAACACCTCCTGCGTCTAAGGCAAACATTTGACGTCGTACTGTTGTATGCCTGCCGGTTCCATCAGCTCGGACTTCACCAGTTCTCACTATGTCTTCACCGAGCAAACGATTAACTAGGGTTGATTTGCCCACACCGGAAGAGCCGGTCAAAGCAACCGTAAGGCCATCCCCAGTAATTTCTTGTATGCCAAGTCCTTCTGACCCATGAATACCGCAGGTTTCGAGCACCTCTAATTCGGGGTACTGAGTTCGAACGTAGTTAGCGCGTTGAACCGTTCCCTTTAGATCCGATTTATTTACGATAAGAACCGGCACAACTCCGCTGCTGAATGCTGTAACTAAATATCGTTCTAACCGACGTTCGTCGAGTGGCTGATCGGCAGAAGTGACTATGCCGAGGATGTCTACATTAGTAGCAACGATTTGTGGTATCGGCTCTTGCTTTGGGGACCGCCGAATAATGATGGAGTCACGTTCTAAAATTTCTGTTATTAAGACACGCCGATCGTGTCGAGCATTCTTAGTGTGAATTACCCAATCACCGACTGCTGGATAGTCCAGTTGGCTTAGTGCTGAATCTCTGAGGCGAGTATCAAGAGCGGCTTCTCGCTGTCCTGTCTCGCCCATAATTTCGTATGCGCCCCGATGTTCAACAGACACACGGCTAACGGAATAACCACTATCTATTTCTGGAAATTTTTTTTGAGAAAAATTCCATCCCAGTTCGATAGCTGACCAAACCGGCGAAAAATTATCCACCGTTAAGCCAAACCTCTGAGTAACGCCCTACACCTGCTATCTGCCCCAAAACTGAAGTGCCTTCAGGAAGTGTCCATATGCCTAATCCTTCGATCGAAGAGTTTCCAATCAAAGCTGAAGACAAGTAGTCCACGTAAATCAATGGAATTTTTGCGTTAAGCAGAAGCATGATATTTTCCAGGATCAACAATCGATCCTGAAATTTTCCCGTAGCGTTCATAGCCTCTACCAGCGAGAGCAAGTCATCGCCTTCCATGTTCGAGACGTTTAGTGGAGAAGTCTTAACCAGACCAAGGAAAGCTTCTATCTGGGCACCTGGATCAGACTCTCCACCTACTCTCCAGCAGCTCGCTTCGAAATCACCCTTAAACGAAGGTTGATCCGTAACTGACCCAAGAACTCTTTTTATTAACGCGTTGCGACCCACTTGTTCCAGCGTTACATCTACCAAACCTGTTGCTTCCCATTGGCTCTTTAACGAGCGAGTCATATTAGCTAGCTGCAGATCGTCAGTACAAAGCAACGTCACTGCAATTTTTTCGCCGGTCAATCGCCTATCGGAACGCTTAGGATCCTGAACGTACGCAAGTAGATAGTCTTTAGCTTTACTCATATTAGCTATAGGCCACGCACGTGTCACTACCTCTGAATACCATCTGCTATCCGGACTCATCCATTGAGCTGCTAATGACGTATCAGGGTTACTGGACGCTAGTCGGCCAAGTTCTTCTTGGTCTGAAGAAAGCAGTAAGCCCTGTCTCACACGCATATCATTCGTGGGGCTCTCTAAAGTGTTGAACAAGATTACTCCAACATTATCTTCTCGTCGCGATATTACAGTCAGCTCAGACTCTCGCGCTTGGCTGATAGCTAACGCAGACCTTGTTTGAAGGATCTGGCCTTCTCCTTCCAACAAAAACTCTAGCCGAAGACGTTCATCGGCAATCTGGCGGAAAGTTATCTCCTCTAGATACGGCAGCTGAACTCCCCTTTCATCCTTGCGCCAGTAACGAGGATTAGACCTTAGGACAATGGGCGCTCCCGGACTCCAACCCTCAAAAGTAAACGGACCTGTTCCTACCGGATTAAACGTGAACTGTTCCTCGCTCAAAGAGCCTTTTTCTAGTAAAAATACTCGTCCGACCGGCCCCGCTAAGACATTTAACAACGTCGGGTTAGGTTCACTGAGTTCAAACAACAATGTTGAGTCATTAACTACATTGACGCTAGTGATTCTCGCATCACGGAGAAGCCCGCTTGTAACTTTTCCGCTCTTTACGTAATCGTCATACCCTTTCTTAAAAACCGATGCTTTCAAAGGAGTACCGTCACTAAACATAAGCCCAGAGCGCAGCTCCACAGTCCATTCCGTGTAGTTGTTATTATGATTAATTTTTTCTGCTAGGAACGGGACAACAGAACCGTCTGGAAGAACTACGGTCAATGTTTCCACGACTTGGTCCAAAACATTTCTACACGCCCAGGCACAGATATTCTCCCATGGGGCCCATCCACTAAATGGAGATAGATCATCTTGAAGCAAGACAGTGATTGCTCCACCGGATTGAGGACTGAATTCTTTCTGCCCAGAAATTCCAGTAGTCATATCCTTCGGGACATCAAGGATTCCTGAATTCGATTGCGCGTCATCATCCAAAACTATTTTCGGAACGGCTGTAGCTTCTGAATCAGAGAATTCGCCTTCAGACGCACATCCACTGACTACAACCAGCACGACACAGACCAATTT
>DMOB01000099.1:0-2049 GCA_003452475.1 Acidimicrobiaceae bacterium
ATAAAGATGTCCGCCAAAAGCCTTCCTGTCTTGTGTGTACTGGTTTGTCAGGTCAATAGCGGTTTGCGCTGCTCCTACGCCCATCCCCACTAAAACCATTCTCTCATTTTGAAAATTTTGCATTGTGGCGTAGAAGCCTCGGTGAGGAGTTCCTAAAAGTTGTTCATCGGAAACCCAAACATCATTGAGTGAAAGCTCGGCTGTATCAGAACAAAGCCATCCGTGTTTATCAAGCTTTCTTGTTACTTCGAAGCCTTCTGTGTGAGCAGGAACCAAGAACATAGAAATTCCGTAACGGTTGTCTGGGTCTGTTCGTGCTGCAACTATTGACATGTTCCCATGTGCAGCGTTAGTTATAAAAGTTTTGGAACCGTTGATCCTCCAGCCGTCCCCATCTCTTACTGCTGTACTTCGGATGCCTGCAACATCAGAACCTGCGTCAGGCTCGGTCACCGCAATTGATAAAATAGTTTCACCAGCAAGGATCCCAGGCAACAAACTCTGAAGTTGCGACTCTGACCCTGAGTTAACTAGGTGTGGTCCAGACATATCTGTGTGAACGAGAACTGTTACGTCGAACCCAGCGAAGGTAGAGCTTCCTAGCGCTTCCGCAAAAGTTGCAGAAGCAAGAGGCCCCATGCCCAGCCCACCGTGTTGCTCGGGTACCCGAAGGCTAAGCATTCCTAGCGACCCCATTTTCTTCAGGACGTCTCTGGGTACCATTCCAGACCTTTCCCATGATTCACCGAAAGGAGTTACTTCGTTCGCTACAAAGGCAACCGTTTGGTCATATATTTGTTGCAGCTCATCAGACATGTAGGCATTGCGGTTTGTGGAGGGACTATGCGTCATTTGGTTGGCTTTCGCTATTAGATTTTGTGTTGGTGAATGTCATGAGAATCTGTTTGGATTGAACCGCATCACCTGTCTGTACACGAAGTGCAGACACTGTTCCGCGTCCAGTTGCAGTGAGGGAGTGAAGCATTTTCATTGCTTCGATGACTAAGACAATGTCACCTGGTTCGACATCGTCGCCGGCTTGAACTGGCGTTTCAATTATTACCGCAGGGAATGGGGCCGTTAGGTCACCTATGTTGCCAAGGCCTAATGAGGAGTCAAGCATCCAGGCTTCAGTACGATCAGCTAACTGAAAGACATGTGTCGCTCCACGTTGGTTGACAGCTGCACTCTTAGTCTTGAAATCGACACTAAGTCTGCTCGTAGGCGCAGAGAAATTAGTTTGGACTTCGTGCAATTTTCCCTCGCTGTCGCTTAAGAGAACATCAAATGCTGATTTGTGATTCGTTACTCTAAATGATTTGACCGATGCCCAAGGACCCAGTTCATTCGACTGGACAGACCTTAAGAGTTCGTTGGCTGCGGCACCGATAGAGACCGAGTCGACTATCTCTATCGGTACCTCTATCTCGTCGAGGAATCGTGAAGTTATGGACCCTTCGCGAAATTCATCTTGGTCAAGGACCCAATATAAAAGGCTTGCGTTGTTGGCAACTGGTCCTATCAGAAGATTTTCGAGCGCTGTTTTGGCACCAGTTAGCGCTTCTGACCTAGTAGGAGACGAAATTATTAATTTCGCGATCATCGAGTCATAAAAAGGGCTTATTTCTGAGCCAACTTCTATGCCGCTATCCCACCTAACGAATTTGGGAACTGATAAGTGATCAATGACACCAGTTCTAGGCGAAAAATTGTCTGACGGATCTTCAGCATTTAGTCTGAATTCAATCGCATGTCCAGTGAATGTGATGTCATCTTGTCGAATCGCCAATTCCTTGCCAGTTGCGCTCAACATTTGGAGTTCCACTAAATCTAGGCCAGTAACCATCTCCGTGATTGGGTGTTCAACCTGAAGTCGTGTGTTCATTTCTAGGAAAAAATACTCTCCAGTAGCTGCATCGACAATGAACTCAACTGTTCCGATGTTGTCATAGCCTATGTTTCTGGCTAGCTGGGTGGCGGTTTCACGTAACCCAAGTTCGGTATCCGGATTAAGGTTTGAAGCTGGAGCCTCTTCAATTATTTTTTGAT
>DMOB01000099.1:2350-2532 GCA_003452475.1 Acidimicrobiaceae bacterium
GAGCCTCTTCAATTATTTTTTGATACCGGCGCTGGACCGAACAATCTCTCGTTCCTAAATCAATGATGTTCCCAAAGACATCTCCGACAATTTGAACTTCGATGTGTCTAGGTTGTTCTATGTATCGCTCAACTATGACATCACTATCGTTAAAGGACCGTGATGCCTCGTTACGAGCTTCA
>DMOB01000294.1:0-8726 GCA_003452475.1 Acidimicrobiaceae bacterium
TATCTCTACAAAATGCCTTGCTTGGTTATGTCGCCTGTAACGGCGACGAGCATCGCGCACTATTGACCACATCTGGCTACGCGTAATCCGAAGTCGCACTAGGCCAAACCCCAACGACAGTTCCTTAGGCAATGCGCGTTGCCTATCTGAGATTGCTTTCTCAATGAGTCGAATCATCCGCGGATCACCCTTTACCTGTGCCGAGCTCAAGTCATCTGCAAGGTGGATACGAACCTTCGGAAATATGTCGCAGAACAGATCTGCTAGGACACTTAGATGAACACCTGCTTCGCCTAAACTCGGCAGCACTTGTTCTATGTAGCGCAGAAAAAGACGGTTCGGACCTACAACCAGGACACCTTGACCTTCGAGCGGAAATCGGTGCGTGTAGAGCAGGTATGCAGCACGATGCAATGCAACAACTGTCTTACCTGTCCCAGGCCCTCCCTGCACGATAATCATGCCTTTGGGCGAATCACGGATGATTTCATCCTGTTCGCCCTGAATTGTGGCCACGATATCGCGAAGCTGTCCATCACGGTTTTGATCAAGAGCGGCTAGCAGAGCACCTTGTCCCTGATGATTTTCGTCTAGCTGATCAAGGTCAAAAAGTTCATCTTCAATATTTAAAAGCTCTCTCCCTCGTGTAACAAAGTGCCGCCGCCGAACTAAGCCCATCGGATGGCGACCTGTAGCTCTGTAAAAAGGCTCTGCTACTGGTGCTCTCCAATCGACAACGACCGGCTCTTGATATTCATCAGCTACCGCCAAACGCCCTATGTAGAAACGCTCACCAGACTCTTCATCAATTCGTCCAAATATTAGCGAAGCCGAACCGAGCTGCAGTTGTCCAAGCCTATTCTGAATGCTTTCCTCCATTACGTCGCGTTCATACCGCGCTTGCGTCGTTCCGCCACGACCAACTTCCACCATATTTCGCAATTCAACCGCTCGAGTTCGCGCTTGTTCCAGCAATCGGTAAGCGTTGTCTATATGCGCTTGCTCCAGCTCTATTTCTGAGTCGCTCACGTCTCCATCACAATTTTTTGGGAGACATAGAGCTTACCGGCATGTTGGCGCGCATGAAAGACCTACTTCTAGCTAACGAGTGGTCACTAGCTGTCATAGGAGATAGCGTTTCTAAGCCAATGGCACTTCCTAAGAATCATCCCGCACATAAATTTACAGAAAGCGCGTATCTTCGCGCTTGCAGAAACCTCGAGACATCTCACACGCCAGTCTGGTTTCAACGCCAGGCCGGTCGTTCCCTTCCCGAGTATAGAAATATTCGGGGCGACGGAAGCATTCTAGAAGCTATTCACAATCCTGAGCTAGCTGCAGAGATTACTTTGCAACCTGTTAATCGATATGGAGTGGACGCAGCAATTCTTTTCTCAGACATCGTCGTCCCTATCGACGCTGTTGGTTTCAAGATTGATGTAGTGCCCGGAATCGGCCCTGTTGCGGCTGCACCGTTTCGGGAACGAAGTGATCTAAAAAGAATTCGAGAACTCGAACCTGAAAATGACACGCCCTATGTTATCGAAACCGTGAAAATTTTAGCCAGAGAACTTACTGTTCCCCTTATCGGCTTCGCTGGAGCGCCTTTTACAATTGCCAGCTATTTAATCGAAGGCCGCCCCTCGCGGGACCACGCAAAAACTAAATCCTTAATGCACAGCGATTCCACACTTTGGCATGAGTTGATGGAGCGATTAGCAGACATATCAATAGTTTCTATGCGCTCTCAAGTGGCGGCTGGTGCTAGCGCAGTTCAACTTTTCGATTCTTGGGCAGGCGCGCTTACACCTTCAGATTATCGAAATTATGTGTTCCCTCATAGCCAACGAGTTTTCGCAGAACTTGCTGACCTGGAAGTACCACGAGCCCACTTCGGTGTCACAACAGGGGAATTACTAGATCAATTCGGCGAAGCTGGGCCTGAGGTCGTTGGAGTGGACTGGCGCGTGTCGATTGACCAGGCGCGTTTAAGAGTCGGCGAGAACATCGCTATACAAGGAAATTTAGATCCAGCTCTTTGCTTAGCGCCTTGGGAAGTAGTGAAAAATCAGACGCTTGAGATATTGAAGTCAGCTGGGAACAAACCGGGGCACATATTTAACCTCGGCCACGGTGTACTTCCGGAAACGAATCCTCTAATTTTGGAAAGAGTCGTCGAGCTGGTTCACAGCGAAACCTCAAACGGTTCTAAATCCCGATCATGAGTAAAAACATCGTCATCATCGGAGGAGGTATATCTGGTCTTTCCGTCGCATACCGCCTAGAAAAATTGTTCGTTAGTGACCCTCCCAACATAACTCTTCTCGAAAAATCTGATGAAATAGGGGGGAAAATTCGAACCTCAAGTTTTCTCGGACATCAGATTGATGAAGCAGCTGATGCTTTCCTTACCCGGGTGCCTTGGGGGCTGGATCTTTGTAGTGAGTTAGGAATCGCGGCTGATTACATTAGCCCGGCTTCATCCAAAGCATACGTGGTTGTCAATGGCCACCTACGGCCATTGCCATTAGGTTTGGTGCTTGGTGTTCCGACTAAGTTTTTGTCATTACTTAAGTCTCGGATAGTAAGCCCAATATCAGCTATTCGAGCCGGTTTAGATCGAATAAAACCTGATGACTGGCCTGGCCACGATGAGACTGTAGGAGAGTTAATTAGGAGACGCCTCGGTCCTGAAATAGCGGAGAAGCTAGTCGACCCTCTTATAGGCAGCATTAATGCAGGGGATACAGACTTACTCGATCTAGGTCTTGTCGCCCCTCAACTCGAAACAGCTGCCAGGAAGAATAAAAGTCTCATAAATGGCCTACGAAACCAAGCTGCTCAAGGCGGCGATAAGACCGGTCCAGTTTTTTGTAGTTTCCCTGAAGGAATGAGTCACCTCACTAACACCCTTCGGAACCAACTTAAATACACAGATATTCAAACAAACATCGAGGTTAACTCTGTACTCAATCATGCAAACGGCGTTAAGGTCTCAGCTCAAGGAATTCCTGATGTTGTCGCCGATGCAGTAGTTATTGCTACTCCTGCTAACGTTTCATCAAAGTTTTTTGACAGCGTTCCAAGCGTTATTCCTCTATTACAGCAAATTGAATTTTCTTCTGTTGCTCTAATCACTCTCGGTTATAGGCGTTCGGACGTACTCAACTCCTTAAACGGTTCAGGAATGTTGGTACCTAAAAACGAAGGACTACTAATCACGGCTTGCAGTTGGGCAAGCAGTAAGTGGCCGCACTGGGCTGACAACAAACATGTAGTGTTCCGGGTGTCCGTGGGGCGTTATGGTGACAATCGATTTAATGCCTACGATGACTCATCACTTGTAACACATGTGGCTGATGAGCTAAAAAATCTTTTAGGCATAGAGGGAGAATTTATTGAGTCGCGTATTTCTAGGTGGCCAAGTTCCTTCCCGCAATACAAACGGGGCCATGAAACACTAGTTGATTCGATTGATGATCAGATCAAGACCCACTTACCGGGGGTCTTCCTAACTGGCTCCAGCTACCGCGGACTTGGAATACCAGCATGTATTCGGCAAGGAAATGAAACCGCAAGAACTGTCACGGACTACCTAGGGCAATGAAGCCGCGTTATCGTTTCGCTGCTGCTGCTACATGCGGCGTCATGACAGCTTTTTCTCTACCTCCATGGGGTCTTTGGCCCATTGCAATCATCGGGCTAGGGATTTTTCTTAAACTCCTGGACGCATCTAGCTGGAAAAATCGGCTGGCGACAGCTTGGTTTTTTTGGGTGGGATTTTACCTCATAGGTCTCGTTTGGATGATAGATCTAACTCTTCCGGGCTGGATTCTCGCAACACCTATCGAAGCTCTGATTATGGCGCTACCATTTTTACTTCTTCCGACCTTCGGTATTTTAAAAAGGGTTGGATTCCCTGCAGCATTAATAGTTGGTGAATCGGTTCGTTGGGTTATTCCCTTCGGTGGAGTACCAATGTCAAATCTTGCTTTGGGTCAGATTGATGCGCCTTGGGTGTCGGTCGTACGAGTAAGTGGACCACTTCTTTTAATCGGAATTCTCGGCTTAGCTGCCAGCACCTTCGAAGCTGTTCTCGTGCGGCGGTTTGTTTCAGCTTCAATGTTTCTCGTAACAATTGTTGCGACAATGATTGTCGCTAGTTTGGCTCCTACATCGATTGTCGACTCCTTAGTGCAAGCTGGCGTAGTGCAAGCAGGAGGAGATTTAGGGACTCGTGCCGTCTCCAGCGACCAAGCAAATGTTTTCGACCGTCATGTCAGCGCTCTAGATAAACATAAGATGCCCATGGATCTAGTCGTTTGGAGCGAAAGTAGCGCTCTGAGCAATGGGCCTTTAGAAAACAGCGTTCACTTGAGTCAATTATCGACAATCTCTACCGCCCGGGATACAACAATAATTGCGAATTTTTCAGAACGAGATGGAAATTATTTTAAAAACGTGTCCGTAGTTGTTGCTCCCAAAGCGGGTTTGTTAGATCGGTACGAGAAAACCCATCTAGTACCTTTCGGCGAATATATTCCATTTCGTAAAGTCCTGGAACGGTTCACGGATCTCTCAATGGTTCCTCGGGATGCCTTACCCGGTAACAAACCAGGCGTAATGGATAGCCCTTTCGGGCCAATAGGAAACGCTATTTCATTCGAAATTTATTTCCCAGAACAAACAAGACGTTCAATCAACAATGGAGCTCGCATTATCACCAATCCGACTCTCGCCTCTTCGTATACAAGCTCGGCTGTACCCAGTCAATCTCTAGCTAGCGCACGTTTGCGCGCAATTGAGACGAGCAGATGGGTGCTTCAGGCATCTACTACAGGATTCTCAGCAATCATTGATCCCGATGGAAAAGTAATAGAAAAGACTGGGCTAAAGAATCAACAAGTTTTAAGTTCGATGGTTGAGCTGCGGTCTGGTAGGACCTGGGCGGTTTCGCTCGGAAAGACAAAAATCACTTGGTTTTCGATGCTCTTACTTGTGTTCATTGGATGTTTTTTCAGGCTTCAATCATTAACGTCACCGGCCCGTCGTTGATGATATGAACCTGCATCTCTGTTTGAAAACGGCCAAGCCCCAATTTCGCTCCATGGCTTTCTAGTCGCTGACAAAATAAATCAATTAATGGCTCTGCATGTTCAGGTCGCGCAGCCTCAACAAAAGAAGGCCGACGACCTTTACTTGAATCCCCATAGAGAGTGAACTGACTCACCACAAGTATTTCCCTACTCATTTCTGCAACGGAGAGATTCATTAAGCCAGCAGAGTCTTCGAAAACTCTCAAGTTCCATAGTTTATCTGCAAGTTTCGTGGCAGTCAGCTCTGCATCAGAGTGAGTAACACCAACGAAAGCGCACAATCCTCTACCTATTTGTCCGGTCAGCTCACCCTCGCTTACGACAGACGCTTCTAGTACTCGCTGCAATAGAACTCGCACTTCTCAACCTTCACTTTCTTAAACCTCTTATAAATTGATCATAAGCACCAGTCTTTGAATCCGACGGTTACCGGACGGTAGCCTTTACGTGGGTTCAATATTCGCAACACCCAGTCTGAGGTTCTATGTCCGTCGAGCGTCCGCTTCGCATCGCTTTTTTAACTTATCGGGGCCACCCATACACCGGCGGGCAAGGTGTATACACCCGTCACATGGCACGCGAATTAACTAAACTAGGACATTTGGTAGAGGTCTTCTCTGGACCTCCTTACCCACATCTAGATGACGGTGCCTCTCTTACAGAGCTACCCAGCCTCGACCTGTATAGAATGCCGGATCCTTTTCGAAGGCCCCGGCTATCCGAATTCAAAGACCGTTATGACGTTTTGGAATATGCAGTTACTTCGCTAGCAACATTCGCAGAACCGCTGACATTTAGCTTGCGCGCTAACCGAGAGTTAGCTAGACGATCTAATGATTTCGATATTGTTCATGACAATCAGTGTCTCGGGTACGGAATTCTAAAAATCCATAGATCAGTGCTTCCAGTCCTCGCTACGATTCACCATCCAATTACCGTTGACCGACGGCTGGAAACCAAGCATGCAACCACTCGTTGGAAGCGTTTTACTAAAAACAGATTTTATTCCTTCACCCGAATGCAAACAAAAGTGGCACAAAAACTACCAAGAATCTTAACGGTGTCAACTAATAGTTTTGATGACATAGTTGCCGATCACGGAATTTCACCTGACCGACTTCACATAGTTCATGTTGGGGTAGATTCTTCTCAGTTCATTCCGTTACCAGAAGTCCCGGTTGTACCCGGACGATTGATGACCACAGCTAGTGCAGATGTCGCAATGAAAGGTCTTGCATTTCTACTTGAAGCATTAGCAAAAATTCGGACTGAAAATCCCGACGTCCATCTCGTTGTCATCGGAAAACCTAAATACGACTCAAAGGCAACGGCACTGATCAAAGATCTAAAGCTTGAAAACCATATTGAATTCATAAGTGGCGTGCCCGACGAGAAAATCGTAGAGCTATACAGCACAGCAGAATTAGCCATCGTTCCTTCGCTGTATGAGGGATTCTCACTCCCTGCCATCGAGGCCATGTCCTGTGGAGTTCCTCTGATCGCTACTACAGGAGGTGCACTTCCTGAGGTGGTAGGAGATGATGGGGTAACAGCTTTGCACGTACCTCCTGGTGATGTCACGGCTCTAGCGAACAAAATTCGCTGGGCTCTAAACCAATCATCACTTAGAGAAACCGTTGGGCAACAAGGCAGGTTGCGTGTTATCTCTAATTACTCCTGGCATTCCACTGCAGAGAAAACCGTCGAACATTATTACGCCTTATTGGATTCTTTGGAGCAAACGAACTCTGCAGGTGGAACAAAGTAATGCTCACAGTTGATTACAACCGGCTCGAAGCAGCAGCGGATGATTTAGTTTTAGATATGGGATGCGGAGCAGGGCGGCACGCCTTTGAGTTTGTGCGTCGAGGATGCCGAATAGTTGCTCTCGATTACAGTTTCACAGAACTTCTCGATGTCCGAAACACCTTTGCGGCAATGATTCACTCAGAAGAGATACCAGCAGACTCTTCTGGCCAACCGCTTCGTGGTGATGCTCTCAATTTGCCATTTCCCGATAACACATTCCACCGAATTATCTGCTCAGAAGTTCTAGAGCATATTTCTAATGACCAGCAAGCAATTGCCGAGCTCTTCAGAGTTCTACGCCCCGGCGGCACCATAGCTGTAACCGTGCCAGCATGGTTTCCAGAGACTATTTGCTGGAAGCTAAGCAGCGAATACTACGCTCCTAAGGCAGTTGGCGGGCACGTCCGAATTTATCGCCGTTCCATACTTGAATCAAAGCTTAGAAACGCTGGCTTCCGAAATGACGGTATCGGCAGAGCTCATGCGCTGCACTCGCCTTATTGGTGGTTAAAATGTGCAGTCGGCCCTAAGAACCATGGGAATTTCCTAGTACGCATATTCCATAAGCTTCTAGTTTGGGACATAGTGAAGAGACCTCGGATCACTCGAACTACAGAAAAACTACTCAACCCATTAATCGCCAAATCAATTGTTCTCTACGGTTCTAAACCAGATTATCGGTAGGTTAAAAATGTCTTCCGAATTTATGGGTGTCCTAGCTCAACAAGAGCTAACAGAAACAGCTGAATCTATAGTCAAACATCAGCAACCCAATGGAATGATTCTTTGGTTTGAGAACAGCCATGCTGACACCTGGAACCATACTGAGGCTGCCATGGCTCTAAGCGCCACTGGTTTTACGCGTAACGCTGAGAAAGCATACGAGTGGCTAAAAAGTGCGCAGAATCAGGATGGTACTTGGTATCACTACTATCTGAAAAACAGTATCGAGGATTCAAAAGTAGACACGAACTGTTGCGCTTATGTTGCCACAGGGATTTTGCACCACTTCCTGGTCACAGCCGACAGGTCTTTCCTCGAAGAAATGTGGCCTGTAGTGAGATCTGCCCTTGATTTCGTGGTTGGCTCTCAGACTGCCTCAGGTCATATCCCGTGGGCTTTGCATAGCAATGGAGCACCCTGGTCATACTCGCTCCTCACTGGTTCTTCCTCGATTTTTCATTCGCTAAGGAGCGGGCTATCCATAGCCCAAACTCTAGGGATAGATTGCCCTCAATGGGAACTATCCGCTCTTCGAATAGCTGACCTCATTGCTCATCACGAGGACCAATTTGAGCCTAAACATAGGTGGGCGATGGACTGGTATTATCCAGTTTTATCTGGTGCGGTACATGGCGAGAAAGCTGTCCGCCGACTTAACGAAGGGTCCTCAAAGTTTTTACTCGCTGACCGGGGAGTTAGATGTGTTTCGGACCAGCCGTGGGTGACCGCAGCAGAGACTTGTGAATGCGCACTTGCCTATCTAGCGACTGGAAATGAAGATCGCGCCCGCCAGTTATTTACGACGACCAGAGCGATGAGAGACGAAGATGGCGCATACTTTACAGGGCTGGTTTATCCCGAACACATCACTTTCCCTGATGGAGAGCGCTCAACCTATACGAGTGCAGCGATTATCCTCACAGCCGATGCTTTGGATAACAAATCAGAAGCTTCGCGTCTGCTGATTGGTGACAACATCCCAACGCTTAGATAATTTGCAAGATGTTACAAATCAATTTTTTGTAGGATACGCAGACTCCCGACAGCTGCATAATCTATAAAGCTCTGACTGTTCAAAGCCTTGAGATAAATCTCGTA
>DMOB01000106.1:0-2891 GCA_003452475.1 Acidimicrobiaceae bacterium
TAATCGATCATCCTGTTGGTTCATCAATCGTCCCGGGACGTGGCTGAGCTCGCGAGCCGAAAATTATCCTACTGTTAGTTGGCCCAAGCTTTTGCTGTTTTTTTTCTTTAAGCTTCTTTTGCCATTCAGTGACAGACCACAAAAAATGGAATATCGGGTTAAGGGAGTTCATCTATTTCAATCCTTCTTGAACTATTTAGTTAAAAAGACGGTTCATCTTCAGGGTCCTTATTTAAGCAGGGTGAGCAGTACTTGCGGTGCTTGATTCGCCTGCGCGAGTATCGCGGTTGCGGCCTGGGCAATTATCTGAGTTCTCGAGAGCTCGGTCATTTCTACCGCATAATCAGCATCTTGTACTCTGCTAAGAGATGCCTCCATCGATACTGCCCTAGTCATTAAGTCATCAGTTGTGTATTCAAGCCTGTTTATAAAGGAGCCCTGATTGGCAAGCGCTGAACTCATATTCGTAATAGCGTTATCTAGCTTTACAGACGCGTTAGTCGCAGCGACCCGCGACTGAATGTGGTCGTTTGACCTACTATTTGCCTGTGGTACCGCCGCCAGGTCGTTTAGGTTCCTGGTGAAATTATAGGCCTGCAGCGCCCCAGCGTTGTTGTCATCTGTAGAGGCGGATGTAGCGCCGGTAACATTTTGCGCTGCCGTCGCCTGGGTGGGGGTCCAGTCCCTGAGAGTGATCGTAAAAGCACCTGCCCCCGTGGCTGGTCCGCCGTCCAACCGTACTGTAAACGCGTTATTGAACGTGGACATGCCCGAGAGAGTGTTCCACTGTGTATTGGCTGCTATTCGCGTCCATTCTGTACCTAGCTGGTTGTACTCCTGATCAAGTGCAAGCCGGTCGGGTGTGGTTTTGGTGTCGGTCCCTGCACTTACCGCAAGTGCTTTCATCCGCGTTATGATTCGCAGGATATTTTGACCGGCATCATGATACGTTTGCAGCATACCAATCGCGTTGTTCGCGTTGCGGGCACCTTGCCTAATCGCCTGAGAATTCGCTTTCAATTTTGCGGATACCCCGATGCCGGATACGTCGTCGTCGGCTGAATTAATCCGGTTACCTGTGGCCAGTCGCTCCATGGCTCTGTCCATACTGCGCGAATTTTTTCGTAACGCTTCATGAGCAACGGACGCGGCAATATTTGTAGTAGTTAAAGTCACTTAAAATTCCTCTCAGTCTTAGTTTGGAGTTTCGTCAAAGTTATATTCAAAGTGCGGCTTCATCGCTAAATCTACTGCATAATTCCCAGTATCTGAGGTGCCACTTTGTTTGCTTGAGCGAGTATTGCCAGCGGCATATTTTCGGCCATCCCGCTTTTAGAGATTTCAGCAATTCGGTGTGCCCGTTCGGTATTGCCCATTCCATTGACCTCTATATTTTGGTTGAAACTTTTCTTCTGGGCTTTCTCTGCCAACAAGTTTAATTCCTCTAGGTACGTGGCAAGTCTCGACCTTTCACTCTTTACTCCATCAATAGCCCTATTAATTTGAATGATTGCGTTGTCGCGGGCGGCTTTAGAGTGCACGTGAAGATGATTCTCTGCGTTTAAATTCGAATATAACGCAGCATTTCCATAAGCATGCGTATCCGTGCCGGTAGAGCTATTCAAGTCGGGGAGATTGGGAGTTTTCGGCTCTGTCCTTCCGCCTGTATCAACCGCTGATTTTGGGTTAAATGACTTAAAGCTCATTCGAAGTGTGTCTGCAGAGGTTGTGCTTAAGTTATAATTTAGGGTCGTCGTTGTTTCGTCGTTCTCTCCGCCGCCAATCATAAAGTTTGTTTCGTTCCAGGAAAAATTATTGGCAATATCCTTGATAGACTCTTGCGCCTTTTTCATTTGCTGACAGGCACACTGGGTCTCCTTCATCGCTATTGCCTGCATATCGTAGAGCTTACCTTCAATTTTTGATGCTGAGCTATCGACTGATTGAACCAACCCCATCGCGTCGTTAATATTCTGTGTGTTTAGCGAGAGGTTTCGCAGGGAACTCGTCGCGCTACTTGCCTGTACGTAAGTTGACGAATTTGGTGCTGCTGTTGGTAGTGTTCTATCCGCGGATAGTTGATTTATAGAGCCAACAGCATTTTGGTTTTGAAAACTCGGAGGTCTGTAAGACGCGCCGGCAGTGTCATTTGTTTGTATTGCAATCATAGTAATCTCCATACCGTTCAAATTATTTTATCTGCTGCTTTATTGCAGTAGCTGCAGTAAGCGTGAGCCTCTGCGGTTTGCTTGGGCAAGTATTGCCATGGATGAATTTTTTAATATCTCGCTCCTAGAAAATGCTGCCGCTTCTGTCGCGTAATCAGCATCCAACTTTGTACTGCTCGTTTGTTTGGCGCTCAGCTTTTCGTCCATTATGTTGTTTGCCATCTGGCTCAAGCGGCTCAGGTAAGCACCAAGCCTTGCTCGTTCTAGCGAGACTCCACTAATCGCCCTATCCAGTTGAATTATCGTGTGGTCAATCCCAGGTGTGTTGTCCCCATGGAGGTGCCCCTCTGTGTAGGGATTCCCCGCTAAATTTGCGTGATACATTGCGGCATCACCATAAGCATGAGTGTCAGTGCCCGCGCTCCTATTGAGGTCTGGTAGGTTAGGCGCTGCTGGGTTACCCCAAAAAGACCAACCCGCGCCACGGGTAGTGTCAAGCGCGGAGTGGGGATGGAATGATTTAAAAGTCATTTGGAGGTTGTCACTGGGATCGCTCCCTCCGGCGTTGACCGAAAAGTTTAAAGCCGTTGTCGTTTCGTTGTTCTCTCCGCCGCCTATCATAAAGTTTTGTCCGTTCCATGAGTGCCCGCTGGCAATATTGATGATCGCCTCTTGCGTCTGTTGGAAAAAATCACAAATTCTTCCCTTGTCTCCCGCATAGTT
>DMOB01000122.1:0-4340 GCA_003452475.1 Acidimicrobiaceae bacterium
CACAAAAACATGATCATAGTAGAGACGGATTGCATCAGAGTCTGTAGCTTTCGCAGCACTCTTCGCAAGGCCACATTCGTGTGCGTACCGGCGGAAATTTTTTTTCGTTGGATGCAGGTACCGATCCTGGAAATACATACCAGTTGAATTGGGAGAGGTCATGCTTCCGCCAAATCGGCCAGGCGCATGAATTAGTTCCTCTACCGATGTAAGTATTTCACTCACCAAGCCAATGTCAACAGCGTCACGTATATGAACAACACCATCAGAACGAAATACATTCACTTCATCATCGGTCATAACGCGCATTAGGGCCCTCCACTTAAACAATACGTCATGGTCAAAGTTAATGCGGATTGCCTTACACAAATTACCAAACTATTGGGGATGGATTTAGACCAACTGGGTTTGTTTGTCATCAAGACATTTGAACATTCGGTAAAAACGGGTTCGAATCCTCTTCACAAAGATCGCTGCTGGCTACAAGCCAGTGATTTACCGGAGCTGTTGGCGCGCCTCACAAAAGTACCTTATTTGAGAAATGAGTTGATATCGCCCAATCCCCTGTATAGTTACGTATCGTAATTTCATTTAGCACTAAATAAGGAGTCGTTTCGTGTTCTCGAATCTTGAGTCAACACAAGTTGTTTTTTCTAAACCAAAAATCTTGTTCATGGTGGCAGCTTTTCTGTCTCTTGTTCTGTCAGTAACCCTTTGGTACACCGGTTCGAAAGACCAGGGAATCTTTGTCGGTCTTTGGGTTCCGTCTATTCTTTCATTAGGCACTCTGGTATTGACGAACGATCGTAGCGCTCAATGAACGAAACATTATTGATGTGTGTTGGAGCAGCAGTATTTGGGTTAACTATTTGGGCTGTGCTTCTTGCTGCTTACGCCAATGGGCGAGAAGCCGATAGTAGAAACTCAGCGCCTCAAATTGCCCCAGAGACTGGTCCTAGCCCTGAATGATCTGCTTCGTTCTATCGATACGTTGCAGCCGAGTCGCCACTCAACCTGATTGCACTCCATGGAATTACTCATAGTAAGTGTCGCTGTTACTTCAGCGGCTTTCATGGCAGGGGTGTTGTGGGTTATCCAGGTCGTTCATTATCCACTTCTTCGCGAGGTGCAGGTTGAATCAATTATTGAGATATCTCAACGTCACCAAAATTTGATAACCAAAGTAGTTGGCCCGGCAATGGTTATCGAAGCGGCTTCAAGTGCAGCAGCTCTCTTAGTCGTGTCTAGCAACGTGATGCCTATTGCGTTGCTGAACTTTTTTTTCTTAGCTGTTGCTGTTTACGTCACAATCTTTCATGCTGTGCCGCTGCACGCGAAAATTGGTCGAGGCGAATCTGAGTTAATTCCAGGGCTGATTAAAGTGAATTGGATTCGCACTGCAGCCTGGAGCATGAGGATCCCGCTTGGAGTGCTCTTAGTCGCTCAGGTCAGCAGTTGATCAAAGACTAAGGACGTTAGAGCGTCGCCGGCGCTTCGATATTAAAGGGTGAACAACAGGTCATGATGCGAGGGTTCCGGCGAATACTTGCCAAGCCAACACAGATTTTGCAATGAAACTGAGCAGAATGTAAACGCGCTCACCGTAGTAATAGTCCGACCACCTTCCTTTGCTCCGGTATTGTTTCCATTGAACAATTGCGAAGCAGTTAAACAGTATGAACAAAGAAATGACTATCCCATAGACAAAGCCGGGGACAGTAGCTTCGATCGGTCCTTTCGGCGACATGATGCTTAAGGTCACGGCGATCCAAGGAATGACTCCGGCGATGCAACCGAACCAGAATGGAAGCATGTCGCCATCACCTGGAGTTGTGTAACGTTCTTGCAGCCATCCAAACAAAATCATGCTGACATTAACCCCAAAAATACCGAGAAGAGCGATGTAATCAGCAGTGCCATTCAGTTGAAGAATCACGACAATCATGATTGAAGACGACAGAGAGTATTCGACCCATCGGTACTTATTGATGTGATGACTTAGGCCTTCGACGTACCTCGGAAAAATTATTGGTGAACTTACAAAGAAATGAAAAAATGCTGAGAGCGCCAAGAACGCAGCCACCATATAACTGATATTTAGATTAAATAGATTTACCGGATCTGAGAAGTTTCCTGTGCCTGGAGCCTCTGTAAGGTACGTCGCCACTACCGGGAGAGACGTGTCGTCTGCTAATAATAAAATTGCGATAAACGACGCAAGATGCAGACACCCCGCCAATAAATTCAGTTTACGAAGCTTCACAATTTGCGTGTCCATTCCGTCATGATATCGGGAGCTCGAAGCTTTAAAAAATATGTCAAATACTGAAGCTCGTAAGAACGTTAGACAAAATGGCAACTCAGCAGCGGCTAGAGCAAGAGGAAAATGGCCTCATTAGTTGTGTTGATGGCGATTGAAAGTTATTGGAGCACCGCTTACCGGGCGCCGCGAATACCTGAAAAAACAGACACTCCCCACTTACCATCACATTTATTAAGGATATAAAAGCTTTCGATTGACTCGATAACTGAACCATCTGATCGATGACGCGTGCCTTCAATTGTTAAATGGGCGCGAGTCTCCTCTATATGAACGATCTTAGTCTTAGTCTTCGGATGGTGGAATCCAGTAGCTTCGCGCATGCGCTGCGGATCGAATGGGTACGTTTCGCGCACTTGCGCTTCGGTCTCGGAGACATATATCACGGGTAAATGCACGAGAGCTTGAAGATCATCTCGGGTACCGCTCGCGAACGCAGTATTGTATTCGAACATAAACGAATTGATTTCGGCCTCTAGCACTGCTTGGCGTTCGTTTGTTAAAGCCATATATGAAAACTTAGTTCACTTCGATATGCAAAACTGATACTTTTCGATTCATTTTCTTGCAGTTCGTATAGACCAAAGTTGCGCTTCAACAGCAATGCTCACATCAACGAGTAGACATTCACACCAACGTACACACTTGTATCGATCAAGCACTAACCTCACACACGCAAGGCTTCGCCTTCACGGTTAGTAAATAGTTCTCTATTGAGGAAAGTGCATTGGTGCATATGTCTAAAGGTAAGCGGCTTATTTCGACCGTCACTTCAGGATCGAGTGTCCATTTAAGTATTGAAGAGTTCCAGGTACCAACTCCGAAACCAGACGAAGTACTCATTGAAATCGCTGCGTCACCTATTAACCCGAGCGACCTTGGCGTACTTCTGGGCGGCGCAGATGCATCGACTGTAACAACCTCCGAAACTGGGCTTAGCTTATCGCTTCCCGACGGAGCCGTAGATGGACTTAGAGGCCGGGTCGACCAGCCCATGCCAGTGGGTAATGAAGGCTCTGGGATAGTCATCGAAGCTGGAGCCAGTGAAGAAGCTCAAGCGCTCAACGGGAAGGTTGTTGCTGTTCTAGCCGGCGGAATGTATGCCACTCACCGGATAGTGAAATCACGAGATTGCCTGCTTCTTGACGAAGGCACCAAAGCCCTTGATGCCGCATCATGTTTCGTAAATCCCCTTACGGCTTTAGGCATGACTGAATCCATGCGGCTTGAAGGCCATTCAGCGTTGATCCACACAGCGGCCGCTTCAAACTTAGGCCAGATGCTCAACCGGATATGTATCGACGATCAAATTGAACTGGTGAATATTGTACGCCGTGATGAACATGTCGAACTTCTTCAGAACCAAGGAGCTGCGCATGTCGTGAATTCAAGTTCGCCTCATTTTCGTAAAGACTTAGTTGCTGCGTTGAAAAAAACTGGCGCAACAATTGCCTTTGACGCTATCGGCGGCGGGGATCTAGCAACAGAACTTCTCCATGCCATGGAGATAGCAGCCAGCTCAACTGGCGGAGAATACAGTCGGTACGGCTCGACAACTCATAAGCAATTGTACATATATGGCGGGCTCGACCGAGGGCCCACTCTCCTCAAAAGAAGCTATGGAATGGCATGGGGTGTGGCCGGTTGGCTACTTCCTAATTTTTTAGCGAAGATAGGGTCAGAACGTAGCAGCGAATTACGTCAACGAGTTGCGTCTGAATTATCTACTACTTTCGCTAGTTCTTATAGCAATACTCTCTCGCTTGAATCAATCCTAGATATAGAACAGATGAAGAAGTACTCCCAAATGAGCACCCAGGGTAAAAGCCTGGTTTGTCCGCAGCTTCGATGACCCACACGTTTTATTTTTGCGCACTGTAGGCCTAACACCAAGCGTTATCAGTCATAATATCGGACGCGCTCCAACTAACATTTTTGATCCGAGTTGATCACATTCGTGGTTCGTGAAAGTGACTTACGGCCATAGTGAACACGCGCAAACTCCCACAACCAGGTTGAG
>DMOB01000217.1:0-3366 GCA_003452475.1 Acidimicrobiaceae bacterium
TGGAGACTGCTGAGGTTAACTTGTTGATGAAAAATCTTGAATTGTTAACTGGAGCCGCTCATATTGGTGGGGAAGAGATCTATTGGGAGTTGGCTCGCGAGGCTGAAACCGGAACGGCTGATCAGCGGCCAGTAGTCGTTCTGTCTCATGGAGCAGGTGGTTCTCATGCTGCGTGGTATCAGCAAGTCCCGGTAATTGGCCAGCATTTCAGAGTGTTGACATGGGATAGCCGCGGCTTCGGCAATTCCACAAATCGAACCGGTCAATTGGCGCCGACCAATGCAGCTAATGATCTAGCTGCGGTGCTTGACCATCTCGAAATATCTGAGGCGCATCTAGTCGGGCAATCAATGGGAGGCTGGCACGTTTCGGCGTTCCTTTCGCTATTCAGCGAGCGAGTGACATCGGTGACCTACGCCGACACTGTTGGCGGCCTTTGGACTAGCGATCTTCGCCGGGCGTATAAGGAATTCCGTGAAGCCGGTGGACTGCAGGGAAAACGAGCGCTCCCCCTAGTTGGAGGACACCTTGCTCTGTGGACCGGCGACGCTGATCGCGATCTCGCTCACGCATTCTTGTATCAAACATTGGGTTCGTTTCACTCACCGCCGCTTGACCGGCTGGGAGAGGTGCTTGAATTCACGATTGACCACGCAGGCTTCGATAATCTCAATATCCCGGTTCTATTCATTGCGGGTGAGCACGACCAAATTTTTCCCTCTTCAATGCTACATGATTCTGCGAATCTGATTAGAGGGGCACAATTTGTACAAATTCCCAATGCCGGGCATAGCCCGTACTTCGAACAACCCGTGGCTTGGAACGCTGCGTTGCTTGAATTTCTTGCCGCCATCGAGCAACTCGGGACTTGAGACGATCAGAGATCACCCACCAAACGGTTGTCGTGCCTACTGACTAAGATAAATTAGCGGAAGGCGAAGTGAACTCAGATCTTCTATAGTCGATCTCATCGAACAGAGGATTGGAGATGTGATGGAACAAGGTGAGCTTCGTAGTTGGATTGAACACCGAGCGGAGATGCTGTGGGTGTGTCTGAAATGTCTAGTGTTGATGATCGTAGGAATAGCGGTAGCGAGTTCGTTTGGTTCGTTGAGTGACAATGCGGAGTTTGCGCTATCCATAACAGTCGCGGTCGTCGGATTGTTTTTGTGGTTTGGTTCTCACGGAGCGATTATGGATATAGCCGCGATGCGGGCGGACATGGACGAAGGTCTTGCGTCAACAGCGTTTGGCACCAACTTCAACAAAGCCCCGTTTCCTGTTTATCTGATCCTAAATGCTCTTGCGATGCTTGGTAGCACAGTGATGCTAATGATCATGATTAACGCATAGAGGCGCAGAGATACAAGGACCTGCCAAAGCGAAGTTTGTCGTGCGAGTGAGTCGGTTATTTAGTGGCGTTTAATGAGTTCATACTTTTTGCTAGCTGTTCATGGATTTATTTCTGTATTTCGGTCTCAGCCTTTCGGCTCGAAACTGACGTGAGCGAGATAGCAGGCAGCTCCTCGGTCAACAGATCGCAGCGTTCCAAAGCTTGAATTATGCTAATTGAAGCGGCTAATGATGATATCACTCAGACAGACCGCCAAGATTAAGGACAGCGCAGTCTAAGAGAATGAAATCTCTTTGTAAGGCGTATACCGCTGCTTCGGCTGAGGCGGTTAGCACAGCGGAACCTCTTAGATATTCGATTTGGTAGAACAGCTCTGTGCAGATTCTCTTAGGTTTTGCCTCATCGATAACTTCAATTTCTGGTGGTAGAGAGAATTCTTTGTTTGCGGAATCATTGCTGCAACTAGTAGCCAAAAAAATAAATACCGTCGTAACGAAGCAAAGAAAAATGATCCTCAGACTTGTCTTAACTCTTGTCATAGACACTGTGAGTACCAGAAATCTGGAACATAGTTTGTGACTACGACAGTAAAAATTTGTCTATGGGCGGCGTAGAAGAGGATAATTCCCGCCATGTGGAACGGCATCTCGTAGGTGGCCGACACCGGGTCGCAGAAGGCCCGGATGTTGCTCGCGTAGACACTCGACGCGTGGACCTATATAGAACCAACATGACCGATGAAATCGGCGCCCTTGTTAGCCACTGATTCGGTGAACTTTCCGAGTAAAGGGAAGTTGTCCTTTTTTTGAACCAGGATGCGTCCATACACCAGCGCATGAAGCATACGTCCGTGTACTCCAACGACGGCTAAAGCGATCTATAAGAAATCAGTGGGGTAGCATCCCAGTCATGTAGGCGCAGGTGAAGCCGCCCCAGTGTTTGAAGAATTTGTTTATCGGATCCTTCCATCGCTCGGTTTTGCGATACGAGGTTTCCGTGTCAGGAGCTGTTCTCGCTATCGACATTTCCAACTAAAAGCGGCCTTGCCAAGAAAATTTGTATCAGATAACGATAAGAAGTCGTAACCGCCCTCCTCAAGGTAGGTGATAGCTAAAGGAACTACAATCTTCAATTCTCCCTCGGGCCATACGAAGTCGTCAGCGGTTTAGTTTCCCGGGACAATCGGGCAAATTGGCTGCGGTTCCAGTTTGTAGACGTGGTCTGGGCCTTCCCAACCCTCTATCGAGTAGCGAACTACAACGCCAAAGAAGGTGGCCAAATTAAGTCTTCCTGGCTGCAAATCCATCGTCACTGGCAAAGGCTCGCAGTCCCTTCCCGTTAATCTCCATGTGACTTCTTTCGTATCGAGTATCGCTGCTGCTTCAAAGAGCTCAACGCCAAGAATCCCGTGCACAGGGTCAGTGTCATCTGCGTTATTTGCACACCAGGTACTTCCATGTGCATGCTCAACGGCCTCTATCTGCCAGCCAACAACGAGATCATCGATCACAGACAGATTAACTCTACCCGGACGCCAGTCTTCAGTAACAGCCAAACCCTCGCAGTCACGCTGCACCACACGCCACTTCACCATTGCCTCATCAAGCAGAGCTTCTGCCTGATCTAACGGCACATCCCAAATATTCAACAGATGCACGAGACCATCAGCTTTGTCTGCATCCTTAAATGGTGGATCTGCATTTCCATGAATCTCAATCAGAGTTCGGACACGTTCTACGTCGATCCACGGCCGGGACTGAGCGTGGCGCTCTAACTCAGGTAACTCAAAATCTATACTCACGCCTGCCTCTGAGGTGTCAGGGTCAGGGACAGTCAAGTCAACATAGGTGGTACTCGGGGAGCGACCCGCAGTAATTATCTCCGAACCAATCGCAGAAGACTGAGATGGGCCATCACTAGAACCACAAGCGGATACAACAAGCATCGATGCAGCAGCAACTATCCAAATGGCTTCCCTCTTAATTACCGTATTGCGCTCTTTTTGCACACTG
>DMOB01000152.1:0-10055 GCA_003452475.1 Acidimicrobiaceae bacterium
TAAGCCCAGTCGCTATGACACCGGCTTGCTCGACTTCGATCCGACGGCATGACTTCACTGGATGAATGTGAATAGCCTCTACTCGTACATCCCTCATCGAAGCACCATAGCAACCTTTAGCGAATACTTTCAGCACGAGCAGGCCAACCTCAAGTATTACCTCACCCACAAATAGCAAGTCGGTTAACCAAAATTCAACTCTCCAATCGCCACAACCCGGCTTTGTGCAATAGTTTCCATAAACAGTTTTAGAACTTGGGAGAATGCCTCTAATGGAGCATCATCACGAAATCTTCGCAGAGCTAAATATGAAACCGGCAACACCTATCTCTAGGAGCGTTTCGATAGCGGCTAGTGCTTCAGATCTTTGGACAGCAATTAGTGATGCGGGGAACTTGAAAAGATTGCACCCATTTTGTGAAAGAAATGAAGTGGAACGGTGGCCGGGTCCTAAGGGAATCGACCACATCTATTATTACAGCGGAGTGCATTACCAGCGTGACGTACTTAGTTGGCACGACGGACAAGGCTACGATTTGATGGTTGGGCCACTCTCGGGCAAGATCTCATTCGCTAAATGGCGTATTGAAGAATTCTCTCCTAACGCATGCAACTTCAGCATTGAGGTCACTTCTTACATCCGTAATGATGTGTCATCTGAGGACCGCTCCCGTTACGAAACTAGAGTCATTAAGAGGGCTATTCCGCCCTACCTTGATGCAGTTGTTCAAGGCGTTGCCTATTTCGTTGAAACTGGCGATCCAGTTACCCGGAATCAATTCGGTGCCCACGAGATCTATTCTCCGAGCTCACACAACTAGCTCTCCTCACTAAACAAAATCAATTCAAAAGTTTTCCAAAGCTACTAAGGCTACGCTCCCGTCTTAAAAACTTTTGGGGGTAAAGCGCCGTGCTGCTTCACCCCCCAAAAATTTGGAATTAAATTTTGTCGCTTAAATCGCGTTCAAGAATAAAGAGCAATTAGCTGCACAACAATCATTACTGTTATCACGAAAGCGTTAAAAACACGAAAAAAGGGAAACGGAGCTTTAGCAAAATTTTTGCCTACGTTGCTAGCCGCCATTTCTTCATCCATATCTTTCATCGCAGCGCCTAGGTCGGCTATAACACCGTCGAACCAAAGCATCGTCCAGACAGAACCTAGAACTACCCACGCAGCTATGGCGAATTTAATGGCCCCAACTTCAAGGCGTTCACCGCCAAAAACTGTCAATGCAAGAACACTTAAAGTCGAGATAACGTACGGCATTATTACCGCGTGTGCATCTCGACCTCGACTATCAGTTAATTGAACCCACGTATTCGACTGCATTATTTCTCCTAAACATGTTCGCCGGGCCAGACCATCTGACCGCACCTCATAGGGTAAACCTCGCCAAATCGGACGTAAATAGCGGCTAGTAACTAGAAATTAAATACTTTTTTCCTCATTTAATTTAGTTATTGCCCGGCACCGCATTTTTGCCTTTATTCCTGTTCGCTATACCCGCGATCAGAGCAACTATTGGCTACAAGCCGCTATGTTGACTGTGGAGTCCCAAAATATCGGGGCTTCATCGGGGCAGGGGAAGGAGAAAGTACAGGGTGCTTTCACCGTATCGAGTTTTAGATCTAACTGATGAGCGCGGTCATTTGGCTGGGTTGATGTTGGCAATGTTTGGCGCTGAAGTAATAAAGATCGAACCTCCTGGTGGGATTCGAACCAGAAACATTGGCCCATTTGATACTTCTGGAGCCTCTCTAACTCATGCAGCCTATGACAGGGGTAAAAAGTCTGTCGTTATCGACTTAGAAACCCTCGAAGGAAAAAATCAGCTGCGCGACCTCGTTAAAGAAGCTGATTGCCTAATCGAATCGTTAGGCCCTTGCGCACTCGACAAGTTAGGTCTTACTACTGACTCACTCTTAGAAATCAACCCATCGCTAGTCATAGGGACTCTTACTGCCTTTGGCCATAGCGGACCAAAGGCTTTGTGGCCTGCAACTGATATCACTCTTATGGCATCAGCTTGCACGATGTCCTTTACTGGTGACGTTGACCGTTCACCGTTGCGTGTTGGCGTTCCCCAAGCATTTCATTTCGGTGCCGCTGCCATGGTGGGCGGAGTGATTGCCGGGTTGTTCGAACGGGGGCACTCAGGTGTTGGGCAGGTAATTGATGTCGCAGCTCAGCAGGTAATCCCTATTGCTACTCAGGGAGGCGTATTATCTGAGGCTTGCAACTATTCAGCTCCAATACGTTCTGGAGGCGGCGCGTCAGTAGGTCTAATCGATTTACGGTTCGTATACCCGGCCAAAGACGGATTCGTCTCCATTACCCATGTATTCGGTGACGTAATTGGACACGTGACCGCAGAGCTCATGCGATGGTGTCTCGACGAGGGCTTCACCACCCCAGAAATCGTAGAATTAGACTGGGTTAATTTTGCCACTCTGCTTGAATCAGGAGAGGTCAGCATTGAGACTTGGGAACAGGCAAAAGCTGATGTTGCTAGATGCACTGCCTCTAAGACCAAGGCCGAGTTACTAGCTGTGGCAATGAAGCGACGAATTCTTATGGCTCCGATTGCTGACCTTAGGGAAGTAGTTAATAGTGCTCAGCTCAGCGCGAGAGGGTATTTCGATGACCTCCATATAGGCGACCAGAAAATCTCGGCGCCTGGCGCTTTTGCGCAAGTTAGCCCAACTCCTCTTACACCTTTGCAACAAGTCTTCAAGTTAGGCGCAGATACTGAAGAAATTTTAGCCAATAAGCACTCTTCGGTTTCGAGGATTCCAGCGACGAAAATTCGTAAAAAGCCGTTAGATGGTGTCAAAGTTGTTGATTTCACGTGGTCTTTAGCTGGGCCATACGCAACCCGAGTGTTAGCGGATTTAGGGGCCACGGTCGTCAAAATCGAGTCCCACAAAAAGCCAGATGCAGCTCGAGGGTTTCTGCCTATTTGGGACAATATTCCTGGTAGCGAGCAGTCTGCAATGTTTGATAGCGCAAATGCAGGCAAATTGTCGCTTACTCTCGATTTGAGTAAACCTGAAGCGGTCAGTGTCGTGCACGATCTGGTCGGCTGGGCTGATGTAGTTAGCGAGTCTTTTTCCCCGAAAGTCATGACAGGCTGGGGTCTAGGCTATGAGCAGCTTGCAAAAATTAATTCGCGAATGATAATGGTTTCTACTTGTTTAAATGGGCAATACGGTCCTCTAGCAAGTTTTGCAGGTTACGGGAATTTAGGTGCTGCGATATCCGGTTTCTATGGATTAGCTGGGTGGCCTGACCGTCCGCCGGCAGGTCCCTTTGGCGCATACACCGACTACACATCTACTCATTTTCTGGTGGCTACTATCTTGGCTGCCTTAGACCAACAGCGCCGGACTGAGGTGGGTGCTTACATTGATCTTGCTCAAGCCGAAGCTGCTCAGCATTTTATATCTCCGGCGTTGCTTGACATTTCAGCTAATGATTATTTGGTAACCCGTTCGGGCAATAACGATGATGCAATGGTTCCTCATGGCGGGTTCCAATGCGCTGGTGATGATAACTGGATTGCTATAGCCGCAGTTGATGATGCTGCTTGGCGCGAGTTGTGTCGAGTAATTAAGCGGCCAGATCTTGAGGCAATGGAGGAGCTTAAACTATTGGGGGGTCGCAATGCAGCTCGTACTTTCGTTGAAGGTGAACTAACAAAGTGGACTCAAAGCCAAAGTGTCGATGATGCAGAATCTAAGTTGATAGCGGCAGGAGTTGCTGCACATCGAGTGCAAAGCAGCGATGGGTGTCTTGCCGACCCGCAGCTGGCTCATCGCGACGCGTTTTTGTGGGTGGATCATCCGAATCGTCATTCGATTATCGAGAACTCGCGGTTTAAAATGTCGCGCTCAGAATGTACGCCAACTAACCGAGCCCCGTTTGTTGGTGAGCATACTTTCGATATTTTAGCTGACATCTTGAATTATGACGGAGATCGTATTGCCGATCTAGCCGCAGCCGAGGTTCTCGAGTAGTTAATTAGTGGGTACGAGGGTGCCCCACTCTCTAGAAGTCGCAAGCTTTTCGAAGAGGTTCTTAATATTTTTGTGTCTACTTAAAAATGCTAATCGAATTAGCCAATATCTAGGGTGAATATTTTCTGATTCAGTACGTCAACAGAAAATTGTTTCTTTGGGTTCTCTGATTAATGATGCAGCGATTATCGTGCGCTTTGAAAGAATTGAGCCAATTGGCGCACTCTGCTCTCACTGCTGTGAGAAAGTGGTGCCTGTTCGGTATTTCATTCCGATCAGAGAGAGGCCAGCATGGCCGGTAAAGACAAAGGTGGCAGGGCTGCTAAAAAGCCAGCTGCCAAAAGCACAAAAGAAAAGCGTCAAGCTAAAAAAGACAAGAAAGCTAACAAGACATAACTAATTTGAGCTTTCTTGTTTGATAAGCATGGTCATTTCTCGAACTGATTTCAACGCCGTAGATCTAGGTGATTTTGAGCGCTATAGCCTTTAGCGAATTTCTAGACATCTAAGCAGGCACTCAGTATCTTCAGTCAGCTACTACCCACCAGGTGTTTTTGCTCCCATAATCCAATCTACGACGTCATTTCCATCTCGTGTACCCCAAACTCCTACCTGACCACGACTGCTGTTCGCAGGCACAGTTTCTACGCGCCGCCATTCAGTCGCTACGACCCTGTGAGCAATTAGCCACTGTCCGTTCCGCTTCTCGAACCGGTCAACATACCGGATTCCAAAAACATCGTCCTTGCCTTCCCTATCAGAAAACTCTCGACGATGATATGCGACTGCATACGTTTCAGCACGAGCGGTTTCACCTTCGACTTCAACAAGAATATTTCCCATAAAGTGCATGGTGGCTGTCCATCGCGGCATGAAGTCTTCGACCATGCTTATGAACTCATCAACGTTGCCTTTGAACGCTCCATGATCATCGTAAGCATCCGGGTGATAACAGGACCTCACTAATTCGAAGTCCATCCGGTCTATTCCTCGTGCATAACGATACACAACATCGGTGATTTCCTGTTTGGCTAAGAGCGTTTCGATATCCATAAACATTGAGTCTTGCCTGGTCTTGGTATTACTGCAACTAGCTTTTAGGCACACGGGATCTCGAGATGTCCAATAAACAATTCGATCTTGATACGAGAAGTTAGTGGCTTACGCTGTTACCCCAAAAACTTTTTCGGCTTCGTTAGCGACTCCAAGTAACTTGTTGTCGCCCCACATGCTTCCAGTTAATTGAACTCCTACCGGAAGACCCAATGGCCCTTTGCCTGTCGGCAGATGAATAGCCGGCACTCCTAGCGCTGTCCACACTCTGTTAAACACAGAGTCTCCAGTTGTGCCGATAGATGGTGCTTCACTCGAAGCGCTCGGAGTGATCAGCGCGTCTAATCCGCTTTCGCTCATGAACTCATCGTGCAGATTCCGGGCTTTAAGCAAAACTAATTGAGCAGCACGATACTTACGATGATCAACTTTGTCGCCGTTTAATAACATTTTTTGAAGTAGAGGACTAATCAGATCAGCGTGGTTCTTTCGTTCCCATGCAAAGACTCGAACCACTTCGTAATGCAGCACTGTGTTGGCTGCTTCAAACACTGGAGCTAAATGCTTCAGCGGATCTACGTTAACTACTTCGATTCCCGCGTCCGATAGCTTTTTCTCTCCGAGCCTCATGACTTCAGCCATTTCTGGTTTGGCTGCTTCCCATTGATGCGATAGGTAACGGCCAATTTTTTTTATTCGAGTTGGCTCATCTAAATTAGTGTCAACAAGAGTCGAAAACATCATTTTCGAATCGGTTACGTTTTTAGTAAACCAGCCAACAGTGTCAAAAGAGTGAGACAAAGTCGCCACTCCTGCCGTCGGCACTAACTGATACGTCGGTTTGAATCCAACAACTCCGCAGTAGGCAGCCGGTCGAAGTACCGACCCAACGGTCTGAGTGCCAAACGCTGCACGGACTTGATTGTCTGCAACAGCCGCTGCTGAACCGCTAGAGCTTCCACCTGGAGTTCGATCAGGGTTATGAGGGTTTGTTGTTTTGTTTGGTGTGAATAAAGCAAATTCTGTCGTTACTGTTTTCCCCAGCACAACAGCACCCGCTGCTCGAGCTCCTGCAACGCAAGCAGCGTCATTACCAGTCCAACGATTTGCGTATATCGGCGATCCGCGTTCGGTAGGAAGATCAGCAGTATCTATAACGTCTTTAACGCCAATGGTCCAACCGTGAAGACTTCCCGGAGGGGCTCCCTCAACGGCATCAAGAATTACGGCATCTTCATGACGTGCGACCCAAGCTTTAACAACGTCATCACGCTTTGAAATGCGAGATAGCTGACTCCTAGCTTCTTCTAACATTGTCACCTTCTCATTATTACTCACTTACTCCGACGATGTTAAGTAATGTTCGACTTAGCAGTAAACGCTGTCACCATTTTAGAAGGACCGGTCAAAGCATGGACTTAGTTATACGAAATGGCTTAGTTGTCCTGGCTGGAGAGGCCACAGCAACCAATGTTGGAATTGCTGACGGTAAAATTTCTCAAATAGGTGGTGTTATGACCGGCACCCAAGAAATTGATGCAACCGGAAAATTTGTGCTTCCCGGAGGGGTTGATCCTCATGTCCATCTCTCTCCGCCGCGAACAGGACCTGGGGTCAACAGCTGGACCGATGATTTTGAGATCGGAAGCCGGGCTGCGTTAGCTGGCGGGGTTACTACTGTCGGGAACATGTCATTTCCTCGCAAGGGTGAGCAAATGGCAGAAGGTCTAGAGCGCGACATGAGAGACGCAGCAGCCAATTCAATGGTTGATTTTTTTCAACACCCAGTGCTACTAGACCCTGATGCTGAAGGCATTGAACAGATTTCTCAGTTGGCTGCTTCAGGTCACCCAAGCGTCAAAATGTTTCTTTCTTTCAAACGATTCGATCGCGATGTCGAGGGTTTCCTGCGAGCAATGCGCGCATGTGCTGCTGCGGGTTCAGTGGTCCTATTGCACTGCGAAGATGCTGCCTTGATGGGATGCTGTGGGGAGCTGCTTAAAGAGGCGAACTTAACAGCGCATCACCATTACCCAGAGACCCGTCCGGTAGTTGCAGAGCGTATTGCCACTGAACGCGCAGTAGGTTTTTGTGAGGTTTCTGGTGCTGCTACGTACATCGTGCATTTATCAAGCCAAGAAGCGCTCGAGGCTTGCCGGCGAGGGCGAGCCCGAGGGCTACCTTTATATGTAGAGACTCGGCCAATTTATTTACATCTTGAGCGATCACGTTTCGATGAGACCGATGGAGCTAAGTATGCAGGCGCTCCGCCATTACGCGAAGACTCCGATCGTGATGCTCTTTGGGCAGGTATCTCCGATGGAACAATCAGTACCGTAGCGACTGATCATGCTCCGTGGACCTTGGAACAAAAGCTTGATCCGACTTTGGGCGCCGCTGACCTTCGACAAGGAATGGCTGAGTTAGAAACGATGATGCCAATGCTGTGGGATTTAGGCGTTGCCAGCGGGAAAATATCTTTGGCGAGATTTGTTGAAATAACCAGCTCTAACCCGGCAAAACTTTTCGGCATGTATCCTCAGAAAGGCTGCATTGCTCCTGGATCCGACGCTGATTTAGTAGTTTGGGATCCTCATGATTCTCGAGTCATCGAAGGGGCTACCATGCACTCCGCCGCAGGTTACTCGCCGTATGACGGATGGGAAATCAAAGGCTGGCCAAGTTTTACAATTAGTCGCGGGGAAATCGTAGCTGCAGGATCAGAAATATTAGCTTCTCCAGGACGTGGCCTTGCAGTGCCGAGGCAATCGTTTACAAGGCCATAAAACGCGCACTCGCCATGACCAAAACATCAGAACGCTATCTCTCAGGTTCAGCTGCAGGATATTCGAGCCGTTTCCAATATTGCTCTGCATAAGATGACTTTTAGACCTATTAACTTCCAGCTAGAATTAAAGCTATCTCTGAAGCGCCCTCGACTGGAGAAGCAATGGAAGACTATAGCCCTGAAGCAGCCAAATTTAGAGCAAAAGTGAAGACGTTTCTTTCTGGAAATCTTCCGACGGACTGGAATGGAATGGGGAACTTCACCAAGGAACAACGAGCAACTTTTGTTCAAGACTGGCGCAAAATTCTCGCTGATAATCAGCTGCTAGCTGTCGCTTGGGCTCCTGCATACGGCGGCGCTGGGCTAAGCCAGTTGGAGCGCACCATCCTTGCAGAAGAACTCGCTGCCGTTGGCGTTCCAAGTGGTAGCGATAATGACCCTTTTTCTATCGGAATGATCGGGCACACTATTATCGAGTGGGGCACCGAAGAACAGAAACAACATTACCTTCCAAGAATTTTAGATGGAACTGATGTGTGGTGCCAGGGCTACAGCGAACCGAACTCCGGATCAGATCTGGCGTCTCTAGCCACACGGGCTGACCTAGATGGCGACGAATGGGTGATAAATGGACAAAAAATATGGACTTCTCAAGGGCACAACGCCAATTGGATTTTTGTTCTTTGCCGCACTGACCCAACAGCGGTTAAGCACGCTGGGATTTCTTTTGTTCTGTGCCCTATCGATCAACCCGGTGTCGAAGTTCGCCCCATAGTAAATGCTTCTGGCCATCATGACTTCAACGAGGTGTTTTTCAGCGATGCGCGAACCTCAAAGGAAAATGTTTTGGGAGGAGTTCATAATGGTTGGGCGGTAGCGAATACGCTTCTCGCCTACGAAAGAGGAGATGACTCAACCACGAACGGTATTCGCTATGGTGATGAGTGGACTCGATTGGTCGGTGCGGCGAAGCAGAACGGCAAGATTTCGAATCCAGTCATGCGTCAACGTTTTGCTGCCGCATACACAACTACCCAGATAATGCGATTTATGGGACCACAGACAGTCGCTCGTTCGCTTCAGGGTTACAGCCAAGGTCCAGAATCTTCTTTAAATAAACTTCTTTGGTCTGAGCACCACCAACGATTCACTGAGTTAGCGATGGACGTTGTAGGCATGGACGCTACAGCTCCTTCCGGTCGCGATTCCGCCACGGGCGTGGGAGTTGATGACATCGGCTCGCCGTATTCGTCGCAAGCGTGGGTCACTAATTTTATTGGAGCTCGACCTGGTTCTATCTATTCCGGGAGTAACGAAATTCAAAGAAATATTGTGGGTGAGCGAGTTCTCGGACTTCCTAAAGAGCCACGAGCTGATATCGGTCCTTGGAACGAAACGAAAAGGTCCTGAGACGAGTTTGACAATATGGGACTCGGCCAGAATCAAAGATGAATTTGTATTCTGATTAATTGTCTAGCCGGTATCTTCAGTTCAATTCAGCGAATCTCACTCGTTCTGAGTTCTCTAGTCAAAACCTGAAATTAACTAGCTGATTTAGCTAATGCACGCCACAATGTTGGATAGCTTCGCCAAAGCAAATCTTCATAGACATATCCATCTTCTTCCAGTGCTTTAGTTAACTTTGGGAGATTCCTAAATGGAACTCCACTATCTACATGGTGCGCCAGGTGATGCCCTACTCGAAGCGGTACCAAGAATATTCTCGCGAGCATACTCTGCCTCACGTGATGAGAAGTTCGTCTTTTATCTTCAGAACGGGTCATTCCGCCATGTTCGGCAATAGCACGTAACCGATTTATAACTTGGTAGAAAGTCATGTAAGGCAGAACCCATAACAGTAAATACAGTGCAGGCTGCCCAGATAAAAAAAACATCGAAAAGATTGTTATTTGTCCAACGTAGAAACGGATGCTGTTGAGCGCATACCGCCGGTTCAAAACGCCAACCACACGAGGTTTCAATTGTCGATACGCTGACACCCCTAGGAAGTCTCTACGTAGTTTCCTGCGGAATGAAGCTCCCGTAACAGGAAAAAGAGCGTACAACAAGAAGTCTGGTTCCTTCGGGCCAAATTCATCTCGATGGTGGTTGCTATGCCCACGACGGTAAGCATGACCACCTCCGCCAAATGACAGCGCGCCAAAAACGTTAATCCCAATAAAATCATTAATTT
>DMOB01000330.1:0-3073 GCA_003452475.1 Acidimicrobiaceae bacterium
CTTCAGTCACTCAGCCTTCAGCCTTCTGAGTACGTGCAAAGACAAGTTCGAGTTACACCTTTTCCAACCGAACCAACCGGATGGATTATAGAAAACTCTTCACCAGAAATTTGTATGTTTAGCTCGGATTTTCCTCACGTAGAAGGTGGAAGAAACCCTCTTAAACATTTTGATCAGGAAGTCCAGCAAATGGACGAGTTAACAAAAGACAAATTTTTTCGACTTAATTTTGAAGATCTAATGGGCGCAGCTTTCTAGTCTCGCGAGAACATCGAAAGGACTCAATGGGTATTCGACTCGAAAAGAATTGGGAAATACTGAACAGTACTAGTATCGAAGCTCTCCCTGGACAACTCGGGGTGTATCAAATAGCTGACAAAGACGGACAAATTATCTCTGTTGGTTATGCCGGTGCGAAAGAACCTTTTGGCATCAGGTCTGCGTTGGAGAGAGAGATACTTTTACATGGAAATGTCGCCACACAATTTCGTTATGAGTTCACTTCCAACTATCGAAGTAGGTGGGATGAACTGCTGATGCTCCACATTTATGACTATGGCGAACTCCCCGAACATCAACGAAATGAATCCAGTCGCGTTGGCCGACTCCATCCAATCTAGCTAAGAGGAAACATGAATTTTGATCTCACCGATGAACAGCAAATGATCGTCGATACAACTCGTAAATTCGTAGAAAGTGAAATAGTTCCAGCTGAAGAGGATCTCGATCCTGATGCTGGATCACTGGAGCCTCATGACTTTGAGCGATTAGTCGCCAAAACTAAAGAGATGGGTTTCTACGGATTAGATATTCCTGCAGAATATGGCGGCCCTGGTCTAGACACGACAACCAGGGCCCTGATGGCGATTGAAATGTCTCAGCATCGCGCTGGTTTATATAACCCTTGTTATGGAGTTTTTGGCGGTGCCGGGTTGGCTCAACTTTATGAGGCGACCGATGCTCAAAAAGAACGTTGGTTGTATCCAACTCTGCGCGGAGAAAAAAAAGGGTGCTTCGCTCTCACTGAACCTTCTGGGGGTTCAGATCCTGCGAGAGCTGTGCAAACTAAGGGATACAAGGATGGCACTGAGTGGGTACTTAATGGCTCGAAACTTTACATTTCAGGCGCAGACAAGGCCGACTATGCTCTTCTTTTCGCACGAACATCGGATGACCCTGGCCGAAACGGGGTCACCGCATTTATCGTAGACACCGATTCTCCTGGGTTCTTTGTAAGACGCGTAGTCCACACATTACGCGCAACTCACTACGCCACTGAACTCCAGTTCGAGGATTTAAGAGTCCCCGAGGACCAGATATTAGGCGAAGTAAATGGCGGGTTCGCTATTGCTAATGACCGACTCAGCCGGCAAAGAATTCCTTATGCCGCTGGTTGTATAGGTCCCGCAATTAAAGCTCAAGCAATGTCTATTGAATGGGCCAAAAGTCGAGAAACTTTCGGTTCGGTCCTGGCCGAAAAGCAAGCTATCCAGTGGATGTTGGTTGATAACGAAATTGATATTCGCCACGCACGATACTGTGTGCTCGAAGCAGCGCAAAAAGCTGACAAAGGGCTGCGTTTTAGAACTGAAGCAGCTATGGCTAAGTTGGTAGCGACCGAAGCAGCTGGAAGAGTTGTAGACCGTTGCATACAAATCCATGGCGGAATTGGTGTAACAAAAGATCTTCCATTGGAACGCTGGTACCGAGAGCTCAGAATTCGTCGTGTTGGGGAGGGGCCCAGTGAGGTGCAAAAACTAATTATGGCTCGAGACATAATCGGCGGCAGCTTTAAGTGAGTGAGGTCTCGGATACACATGACGACACAGATCGACCTTTGCCCTTGGCCGGGATAACAGTCCTCGATCTAGGACAAATATATCAAGGTCCCTACGCAGGGTTTCTTCTAGCAATGGCCGGCGCACGTGTAATTAAGGTTGAGCAAACGCTCGGTGAACCATTACGGGCCCGAGGTAATTCTCTTCCATTCGCGATGCTGAACTCTTCGAAAGAAAGCGTGACACTCAATCTCAAGTCCCCAGAAGGGCATGAGATGTTTCTTGGGCTAGCACAAAACGCAGACGTAGTACTAGTCAATTTCGCTCCGGGCGTGCCCGAAAAATTAAAAATCGATGCAGATTCTCTCTGGAAAATTAACCCAAGGCTTGTTTTTGCTCATGCTTCTGGATTTGGTTTAAGTGGACCATCGGCTGACCAAACCGCAATGGATATAACGGTGCAAGCTCATATGGGCTCGATGAGCGTAACCGGACATCCCGGAGAGTTACCTGTGAAAGCCGGGGTGCCTTTTGTGGATTTTCTTGGCGGCTCGCACCTATACGGTGGCATCGTCACTGCATTATTTGAAGTCCAGCGGACTGGTCGCGGACGAATGGTCGAAACCTCAATGGCGGAAGCCGCTTACCACACCCTTTCTACCAACATGCTTTCTTGGCATCAAAGCGGAGCGACACAACGAACCGGAAACAAGCATGCAGCACTCGGAATGGCGCCTTACGACCTTTATGAATGCCAAGACGGTCACATTGCGCTCATCGCAGTCACCAACCGGCACTGGAGATCTGTCTTAAGCGTGATTGGACGAGAAGATCTTATATCAGACAGCCGCTATACGGAAAATTCTGACCGCGCACTTCACATGGGAGAAGTAGATCAACTAGTTGGCAGCTGGACTCGACGCCATTCGCGAGAAGAGGCCAATCAGCTGTTGAGCGATGCCGGTGTTCCGGTAGCAATAGTGCGCGAAGTCAGCGAAGTTGTAACTGATAAGCATCTCACGCAGCGAGGATTTATCGAGTGGCTGGAGCATGAAGAATTAGGTTCGATACCCGTTCCTCATTCGCCTATACGGTGGACAGGATCTCCTCTTCGACCCTTAGAACTTTTTCATGATCTCGGAGCAGATAACAGCAAAATTTTTAGCGAGATGCTTGGACTCTCAGAAGAACAGTTACAAGACCTTAAAAAGCGCAAAATCATTTAGTGCTTTAAGGTCGTGACTGTTCGACCAGCCATCGAAAAATTAGGTCAACACCTGTTTGCATCTCAGGGT
>DMOB01000023.1:0-3515 GCA_003452475.1 Acidimicrobiaceae bacterium
AATCATCCGGTCGCAAATCGACAGAGTAAAAGCCAGCATAAGCAGAGTCAGGGTGGTGCGGTGACCCGCCATCGGTTGGCTGCCTATCTAATTATTCATGGTTATTCCTATTTTAGATATGAGATTTCGCAGTTAACGGCTGATGATTTTATGCACCAGTTTTTTCATAAAAATATAATAAATTCCTGGAAGGTAACGTTTAATCCTCCACAATATTGCTTCGCGAAAATGCGGAATAATAATGTGCCTGCCTTTCCTTGAATCGTTATAAACCCTGGTCGCAATATCATCAGCGCTTACAGGTGATCTGGCCATAAGCTTGCCAGCCACTGTGACGCCATCAGCACTACTACTGCGGATGGTACTCAAGAGATTACTGGGAAAAGATGCGGGGCATACAACAGATACTGTTACACCAAAAGGCGCTAATTCACTTAACAACGACTCTGACAACGCGACTATTCCTGCTTTAGATGCGCTGTATGCTGACATCCTTCTCATGTGTACTAAGCCTGCCATAGAGGCCACATTGATTAGCATACCTTTGCTTTTTTTCAATAGAGGCACACAGAAATGACAGCCTTTAACAGCACCCATTAAATTAATATCAACTGTCCACTGAAAATCCTTTACTGGCAAACTATCGATTGCCCCGCCGGATGCCACACCTGCATTGTTAATTAAGGCATCCAGTCCCAGCCAGCGTTTAGAAATGGAATTAACCAGTTGCTGCCATTGATCTTCATTTGTAATGTCTAGATGCTGAAAAAAACAATCGCTGTTATGTTGCTCCGTCAGCTGGGAGGCAATATTGCGGCCTTCTTCATCTTGGATGTCGGCAACACAGACAGCCCAACCCTCACTGGCGTATTTTTTCGCCATGGCCAGACCCAAACCACTGGCAGCACCGGTAATAAGAATACGCTTCATATACAGACCTTTTATTAGTCGCTATTCAATAGCGATAAATTTTTAAGCTGACCGATTATAGTAATCGCGAAAAACTGGATGGAAGCATTTTCGGCCGAATATCGATAACTATTGTTAACTTTTAGACCGCTATTTTTTGCCGTCGCCAGGATCACCGCTAGCACACTGAGCTTAATCCAATCAGTGAATAGCTCGGATCGTCTCTGGCTGCTCGAGGCTAATAAAGTGATTGGTATTCTCAGTCTTGATAATTCTCAGGCCACTGTTTCGCGCCTGCCCCTGCTCTGCACTAGCCAGCATGCTGGGTCCGTCTAAAGTCGTATCGCGCTCCCCAACAATGACGGTTAGCAAAGGGAAATTATCATAAACTTCAAACCCCATGCCGCGCTGCCAAGTAACAATAGATTTAAAATTGATGACACAGGTAGCATAGCGTCGGGTGGTACTGAAGATGGATTTTAAGAGCTCGGTTTTTAGCCTATTGGTGGGACGCATCAGAGTCAGCTTAAGTAGCCGCTCGGTACTGATATTGCGCATGCGTCCAAAAAATATTGGCAAAAAATAACAGCGGATGCGATATGGCAGCGGATCTGAACCATTGCCCGCTGTGCGAGCCTGCGGCAGCACCGGGGCTTCGAGAACGGCACGTATCGGGCGCTCCTTCGAGCCTGTCACCTCAGGGTACTGACGACCAGTTTCTAACACCACGGCAGCGCCACGAGAATGACCATGCAAAAAAACTTCACGGCCACTGACAAGTCGCTGAAGCGTGAGCCCCAAATAAAATGCATCGTATTCGATGGTGCCTACTGGGTAAGGATTTTCGGGCCAATCCAGCCCGCTGACATTGGTGATCACTCCCTGCTTTAAAAAAGGACAGTGATAATTAGCGTTATTTACCAGAATCAGTTCAGCATCTTCATCTTTATATAGATCCTGAAAATAACGCATATCCTCCAGAAAACCGGGAAAGCAAATAATTGAATGCAAACAGCCGTTGCGAGCTGGCCGTCGAGCCATATAGGTGGCGCCTACTTTGATCAACTCCCCTGTAAATTCGGCATGATGAAGCTGGGGCAAAGTGCGCAGACGCCAATATTCGCGATAGCTGTGCAGGGCCAGAAAAAGAAATAGCAGAGCCAGCAACAGGGTCGACATAGTTAGTTTTTAAGCCTGATTTTTTGGGATAAGGACTGGACCATTAGTGAAACTCTAATTCGTCATCATTCTGGCGGCCAAGGCTCAACCCGATAAAGTCTCGAATGTAATTCTGATAGTTCTTCCATGGCAGCCGGTTACCCTGTTTAGGAAAGCTCTCCCGCGAACGCAACACATAGCCCGCATCAAAATCGAGCAATGGTACTTCCTCAACTTCGCCTTTTAGACGAGGCGTCACACTGGTGTAACCGCGGCGTGCCATTTTATTGAGCAATCGCGATACATATTTTGCAGTCAAATCAGCTTTGAGCGTCCAGGATGAATTGGTATAGCCAACTGTGAAGGCCATATTGGGCAAGTCAGAAAACATCATTCCGCGGAAGATAAAATGCTCAGTGAAATCAAGAACCCTATTATCAACACTATACTGAACACCGCCTGCAAACTTAAGGTTCAATCCAGTCGCCAGCACCACGATATCGGCATCTAGCTGTTGCCCAGATTTGAGTTCGATGCCTTGTTTATTAAAGTGATCAATATGATCAGTTACCACCTCGGCACGGTTCTCGCGAATAGCGGCAAACAGATCGCCATCAGGTACGCCGCACAGGCGCTGATCCCAGGGGTTATAGTCTGGGGTGAAATGGGTATCCACATCATAGTCTGGACCCATCTCCTGGCGCACTCGTCCAAGCAGAAGTTTTTTAAGCTGTTGTGGCTTCTTGCGGGATAACTGGTAGAGATAAATCTGAAAAAATACACGGCTCCAGCGGGTCAGGCGGAAAACCCAGCGATCTGGCAGCCATTTGCGCAGTTTCTCTGCAAGGGGTTGTTCTTTGGGTATGCTGGCAATATAGGTCGGTGAGCGTTGCAACATAACTAGGCTGGCCGTGTCTTTGGACATGGTTGGCACCAGGGTGACGGCAGTAGCACCGCTGCCAATAACCACAACGCGCTTGTCTTTATAATTCAATTTCTCGGGCCAATGTTGAGCATGAACGACCTGGCCCTTAAACTTATCAATACCGGCAAACTCCGGGGTATAGCCCTGATCATAGTCGTAATAACCACTGCAACTAAAAATAAACTGGCAGTCGATGGTGACCTGCTCGCCAGTATCCCCTAACTCAGCGGTGACCAGCCAGCGCTGGTCAGTCGATGACCAGTTGGCGGACAACACTTTATGCTGGTAACGGATGTGCTGCTCTACATCATATTCCGCTGCCGCCTCGCGAATATAGCGCAGTATCTTATGACCGTCTGCAATTGACGACTTGTCGCTCCATGGTTTAAACCCATAGCCGAAGGTGTACATATCGCTGTCGGAACGAATACCAGGGTAACGAAATAAATCCCAGGTACCACCGCTGGCTTCCCGGGATTCTAGAATCATAAAACTGCGGTCAGGACAGTTGCGACGCAAATGG
>DMOB01000282.1:0-2936 GCA_003452475.1 Acidimicrobiaceae bacterium
AATAGCTGCTCATTGCATGGCGGAGTTAGTGCTCGCAGTGGAGAGCGGATATGACCATGAGACAAAACCGCTTGTAGTAACTGGACCGCACACAAATCTAAAGATAGATATGGGCACTTTTCGTCGTAACCGACCGATTAATCCCAACTCTCCTATGTCTGTGCATGGGTAGCCAATAAAATTATTTCCAAGCAAAAACAGGTTGTTCGAGGTGATCAATCCGAACATTGTTTCCCTCGTAGGCCACAGCCCGAAATTGGTACAAAAGCGCTCCGGTCGGGGCGTGGATCAAATCACCTCCAATGGGGAGCTGAATAACTGGGTCTGGGCTCTCAGGAATTTTCACAAAGCGAGGAGAATCAGATCGAGCTAACTCGCGAATAGAAACCCTGTGAATAGATCCCACTTCGTCAGGGTTTGCTATTGGTTCGACTCCATCGTCAATCCAAAATACGAAAGGCGAGATGATATAACCTGAGCGAGTTGCATAATCATCGAGACGCCCAAGGAAATGAGCAGCACTCAATTCAAGACCGACTTCTTCGTGAGCTTCGCGCATGGCTGCTTCGAGTAAAGTTTCAGAACCATCGACCCTGCCCCCGGGAAGAGCCCATTGACCCGGATGGTCTTTAAGCTTCGCAGTGCGCCTCGTCAAGAGCACCGCAGCACCTCCTGCAGTGCCTTCGATGGAACCCGTTAAAGTATCATCTTCACGAATCCCGGGAATATCAGCCATTAATTTCAGTCGTTGTTCGGCTCCAAAATTTGCGGCCTTTTCATCGTGTCCATGAACTGAGTTATCGCTATCAAGGACTATGAGGCATACCGAAGCACGTATGAGTCCCTCGGTATCAGACTCTCTGACTTCATGTTGGTCTAAATTTTTTACTAGTAGCGCACGAAGGTCTTGGTCAAAAACTACATCGTTAGTCATTTAGGAAGTATCGCGCACTGCGCCAACGTGCGGAGTTGACTATTCTTTATTAATAAGACTCTGGAAGGCGATATCGGCATGCAAGCTAAAAATCTTGACGGCGTAAGTTTCGGAGCTGTTGTCTCAAATATCGATTTAGAAGATCTTGATGAGCATCATTTTGGTGAGTTGTATCAACTTTGGCTAGACAGAGCACTTCTCATATTCCCTGAAGCGCATCTGACTCTTGAAGCTCAAGATACGTTCGCTAAGCGCTTCGGAAAGCTCGAATTCCCGAAAGCAGTGCCAATATCAAATATTGACAAGGACGGGAAAGTCCATTCGGCGAGAAATGATGACGTAGTGAAATCGCTGAGAGGGAATGAGGGATGGCACCATGATTCGACATATATGCCGATCCAGGCAAAGGGAGCTGTTTTTAGTGCAGAAATTATTCCGAGCGAAGGTGGATCAACTGGGTGGGCTGACATGCGCGCTGCCTATGAGCAACTCGATGACCAACTGCGAACAAAAATTAATGAATTAGCTGCTTCTCACTCTTTGTATTACAGCCAAGGACGAGCGGGTTATTTACCTTCGCAACAAAACGAGGATGGTACATACGAAATGTATGGTTATCACAACCAGGAAGTTCCGCTGCGGCCGTTAGTGAAGGTTCACCCCGAAACTGGCCGTCCGAACCTTGTTATTGGCAGGCACGCTCATGACATAACAGGGATGGACTCAAAAGAGTCAGAATCTCTGCTGGACAAGCTAAATGACTGGGCTTGCCAAGAACCACGCACCTACCATCACCAATGGAAGGTAGGAGACGTGGTTATCTGGGATAACCGGCGCCTTATGCACCGAGGAACACCATTTGATATGTCCGAACCGAGAAGAATGTGGCACACCCGAATAGCGGGAGAACCCGAAACCGAATTAGCCCTCAACCACTGAATGTCCTATGAGCCTTATTGAAAAAATCCGTTCCGATATGACAGACGCCATGAAGGCAAAAAATAAGTTAACTGTCTCTACTCTGAGGTCGGTGATAGCTGCAGTTCAACAAGCAGAAGTAGCGGGATCTGCTTCATCAACTCTCTCAGATGAAGAAGTTCTAAAAGTTATTAGTGCTCAAGCTAAGCGTCGCGTCGAAGCGGCAGAAGCATTCGACGCAGGGAATCGACCGGAACAAGCTGAAGCAGAGCGCTTCGAACTCGAAATTTTGACAACCTACCTACCATCGCAGCTTGATGAAAGCGAAGTCAAAAGCATAGTTGTAGAAACTTTGGCCGAAGGAAGTTTCTCATCGATGAAAGATATGGGCGCAGCGATGAAAGCTGTAAACGAAAAAATTGCTGGACGAGCCGAAGGTCGACTAGTTGCTGACCTAGTCAAATCAGAACTCTTATGACAAACCCTAAACACATCGTCCTTGTAGGATTTCTCCAAGCCCAAAACTGCACCACAATTCCAGCCGCCTGGCGGCATCCAGATGCTCGCCACGACGTCACCAGCGCAAATTTTTACCGTCACGTAGGACAAACGCTAGAACGCGGGAAATTTGACTTAGGCTTTTTCGATGACAGGCTTGCTATGCCAGACCTCTACGGAGGAGACCATCGCCATACCGTCGAAAACGGTATTCGCTGCGTCAAACTTGACCCGGTAACGGTTCTGACAGCTATGGGTATGTCAACAAAACACCTCGGGTTAGGTGCTACATATTCGACCTCTTACTACGAACCGTTTCATGTAGCTCGGGTTTTCGCCACTTTGGACCATATGAGCGAGGGCAGAGCAGCATGGAATGTTGTCACGTCAGTTAACGACAATGAAGCTAAGAACATGGGTTTAGCAGAAGCTCCGGCTCATGACGTTCGCTATGACCGCGCTGATGAGTTTATGGAAGTAGTGCACGGTCATTGGGACAGCTGGGAGATAGACGCTATCGAAGCCAATAGGGCAACAGGTCGATACGCGGAGGGTGAGAAGGTCCACCGATTAGACCATGAAGGAA
>DMOB01000214.1:0-5253 GCA_003452475.1 Acidimicrobiaceae bacterium
TCGCACAGCTGAGGAACACGGACGTGACCCCGATTTGATCGAAATAACTATGCCCATGCCAGACGATCCAAAAGATATTCCCAAAATGGCTGCACGCGGAGTAGATCGCATAGTGGTACCAGTCACAAATGCATCAGGTTTAACCGCTCTTATAAATAATCCTGACGATGCACTCAAGTTTGGTGATGTAATTGCTAAATACGGAGATCTCTAAGTCAGACAGCCCTTCGAAGCTCATAGTTAGCTAAGGAGTCTCTTTCGTATTGACCTACTAGGTCAACTTCCCAGACGAGATAGCCAATCATTGCCTCTCGCGCTACTTCGGCATCAACCGGGTCGTAGGGAAGTATCCAAAGATCATCGATAATTTCATCGGTATCTAGACCTTGCTCTTCTTCTCCATACCATTCTTCTAAAACTCTTACCTCTGCATCCGGCCACGCTTTTTGAGCCTCTTCATATGCCAGAGCCGGAATCATTTTATTTTTAGCAGTTAAAATAATGGACTTAGGATTAGGATCACTAAGCCGTTGAGCTAAATCCGATAGTCGTCCACGCACACTCCAGATTGCTCCGGGTATGTGCCCACGCCGATGCTCAGCACTTGTTGACAAATCAATGATTAGAGAGTTTCCAACACTTGACGTATTGGGCACTGCTGGGGCTTTTAACTCGATTTCTTCCAAGCCAGCAACTAGCTCGCGATCCAGCGCTCCATGTTCGTAAATAAACACATCCCAGCCCATCTGTTTCAACCAGGATGCCGACATTGTCGCTCGGGTGTAATCATCATCTGCTAGCACCACTTTTGCTCCAAGAGTCGCCATGTATTCGTCGGTGGCCTGGACCAATTGACCACCCGGCGCTGACCTAAAGCCATTCAAGTGCGCCTCCGAGTACTCTTCAGAACTTCGAACGTCTAATAAGTATGTGGTGTGAGCATGATCGTCAACCCACTGCCTCAAACTATCTTCGGTAATAAACTCAATATTAGACTTGCGGCGCACTCTTTCTGCAGCCTCACTCGCTTGAGCCTGGCCTTTCTCAGATGGCGCCTCCACTGATTCAGAAGCACCATACTTCAGGGTAAGACCCGCTAGTTCCCATCCCATAGTCCCATTCTCTAGTGCAAAAATTTCATTAGAGACACCTGCATTTATCAGAGACTGAGCACCCATTATACTTCTGGTCCGGCCAGCACAGTTCACAACGATCGTCGTATCATCTTCGACAACATCAAAGATTCGATATACAAGCTCACCACCCGGACAGGAACGGCTCGTTGGTATGTTCATCGTTCTGTACTCACGATTAGTTCTCGAATCAAGAACCACCAATTTTTTGTCAGAGTCAATCCAGTTTTGCAACTCGTGAGCAGAAACATGTGGAGTCGAATAGCGACTTTCTACAAGTTCACCAAAAAGTTTGGATGGCACATTTACACCTGAATATACCTCTTGGCCCTGATTTGACCAGGCCGCAATTCCACCTTCGAGCACGTTCACGTTACTGTAACCCATTTGTTCAAGAACAATTTTGACGTCGGCCGCTACCACCAAATCCTCATCAACCAAAACGATTCGAGTCGACAATCGAGGTACCAGTTTACCGATACGCAGCTCGGCGGTCGACCTCGGCAGATTAGCTGCCCACAAAATATGACTATTGCTATACGTTCCTTGTTCTCGAACGTCCAGTAAAGCCAACTCGTCTTGATCAGAAAGAGCGGCAATAAGTTCATCTACCGAAATCATGTTCTCGCGTCTATGATGTCAAACTTGTTTTTAAAATATTTCCATTCATCGGAATCTTCGCTCCAGTATTGGCGCTCGCTCAGAGCATTTAAATCTAAGCCATAGCAGTGAAAATTCAGTGAGCCATCTTCGATATGAATCGAATGGACATCTTCTGGCAAAAAAGCTATCCCTGTACCATGCTCAACTATGTACTCACTCTCCATTTCTGGTTTGCCTTGCTCCGCATGTCCGTTATACAAGCGGTTTAGCTCCTGACCTTCTAAACCCACTATTACGGCCCAGGTCGTATGGTTATGCGCCGGAGTAGAATTAGCGCCAGCGACTACTTGCATGTAAAGGGCAAATCGTCCATCGGTATCTTGGGAAAGCAAATAAAGTTGCCCCCCTAAATTATTCTGAGGCACTGGAAAATCGCTTCTCGGAAACAACTCTTTGTCCGCCGCTAATGCAATGAGGCGATCACGAATGCCATCCACAGCAGTCCGATCTACTCCCGTGCTCTCTATCAGTCGAATATCTGCAATCGCTTCTCTAACGGCAACAGCCCTTCGCGAAGACAAGCTCAACTCAACGACCTTTCCACATGGGAGCACGTTTTTCTGCAAAAGCTACTGGCCCTTCAACGTAGTCATCACTTTTTGTCATTGCTTTGACCGCATCATATTTACCTTCGTGAGCAGTACGCACGCCAGCTACATTTAGTCCTTGCATCGCAGCTTGTTTAGTCGCGCGAATAGACATAGGAGAACACTCCAAAATCATTTCAGCCCAACGTTTTGCTCCCGTAAGTGCTTCTCCTTGAGAAACAACTTCCGTCACAAAACCCAATTCATAACCTTCCTTTGCAGCAACGTGTCTCCCAGTGAGCATCATTCCCATAGCTCTTTTAAGACCAATCTGTCTAGGAAGTCTATGAACTCCAGCAGCTAATGCAGCCAACCCTACTTTGGGTTCCGGAAGCGCCATCAGAGCATTCTCGCTCGCAATGATCAGGTCACAAGCCAAGGCTATTTCGAATCCGCCGCCCATTGCGACGCCATTGACCGCAGCAATTACTGGTTTATCAAGGTCCCAACGCGCTGTAATCCCACCAAAACCAGATTCCGGGCTAGCAGATCTATCTCCACCTTCAGCCTGATATCTCAAATCATTACCCGCACTAAATGCCCGATCACCTGCTCCGGTAACAATTGCTACCCACAGTTCTGGGTCATTTTGGAATTCATCAAATAGCTCAGACATTTCAGCACTAGCTGGCGGATGAAGTGCATTCATTCGTTCAGGTCGATTAATGGTAATAGTGTAAATATGTCCGTCGCGTTCAGCGTAACAAGAATCTGCCATAACCTTAAGAAACTAGTCGCGCTAAGAAGAGGATGCTCGGAACCTTCAAATTCTAATACCGTCCTGATGAAAACAATTGATCTGCCTTAGGTACATTTTACTTTACAGCAGTGACAAAATTAGCTATGGCGAGCCCCTAAGGGCTCGCCATACTTGTGGGCCGAGGAGGATTCGAACCTCCGTAGGCGTACGCCGACGGGTTTACAGCCCGTTCCCATTGGCCGCTCGGGCACCGACCCAGTGGCCGTCACGATACCCGGTACACACCTTCGCATCCCACCTACTAGCCACTCATTTTTAGGATTATTCTAAATTCTTGATTGGCGCAACCCCGTGTAGGTTAGTTACATGCCTTCATTCGACGTTGTCTCAGAAATCGATATGCAAGAAATTCGTAATGCTGTTGACCAAGCAAGCCGGGAAATAGGGAATCGATACGACTTTAAGAACACTGGAAGCAGCCTTCACTTAAACGAGATGTCTATTACTTTAAGCACTAGTACCGAAGATCGGCTTGTTGCACTTCGTCAGGTTCTCGAAGAGAAACTTGTCCGACGACAAATTAGCCTGAAATCAATTAGCTACGAAGAGATCCAGGAAGCTTCTCAAGCAACTGTCCGACAAATTGTGACTTTGCACGCTGGGATATCTTCTGAAAAAGCAAAAGAATTAAACAAATTTATAAAAAATCTCAACGTCAAAGGTGTTCAATCTCAAACTCAGGGTGAACAGCTGCGCGTAATCTCCAAAAAGCGTGATGCCCTGCAAACCGTTATGTCGGAGCTTAAAAGCGGGGACTTTGATCTGCCACTTCAATTTGAAAACTTCCGCGACTAGAAATCTAGAGGCTTACAGCTCTATCTCCAGCTATTGTCCCGAAGCCGAGCTATACGAGTTTCCATCGGGGGATGAGTAGTAAACATTCCCTTGAAACTCATATTGCGGCTTGCTAATGGGTTAGCTATGTACATTTGCGCTTGATTAGCATTAGCGAAACTTGGGATTGTTTTTGTTCTTACATCAAGTTTCTCTAATGCTTGAGCAAGAGGCTCGGCATCATCGATCATCCGAGCTGCACTGCGGTCAGCCTGAAATTCTCTACTACGGCTTATGGCCATCTGTAGACAAGCGGCAGCTATCGGAGCAACAATAATTAGAAGTAGATCGACCCCAATATTTCTGTCTCGGTCACGTGAACCACCACCAAAGATCATCGCGAATTGAGCGATATTAGCTACGAAACTAATCGCCATCGCTATCGCTGCAGCGACGGAACCAATTAGAATATCGCGATTTTTTATGTGAGCCATTTCATGCGCGAGGACTCCCCTAATCTCAGCCCAAGAAAGATGCTCAACAAGTCCTTTGGTAACGCAAACTGCTGCATTTGCAGGGTTACGGCCAGTTGCGAATGCATTCGGTTGAATATCTGGGCTTACGTAAAGCCTTGGTATTGGCAAGTTAGCTAATTGGCTTAGCTCCATCATGATTGCTCGATATTCTGGCAGTTCACCTTCTCCAAGTTCAACTGCCCGGGCCGACCGAATCGCCAACTTATCACTCATCCAATAGCTTCCTCCGACCATAGCAATAGCTATTAGGAACCCAAATATGAGACCACCCGACCCCCAAAAACTTGCGATGAACATTATTAGCCCACCCATGAGAGCTAACAAAGTAGTCGTTTTCAAGGTATTTTTCATAAGCTAAAACCTTTCATTACCTATGGATTAACAAGTGAAGCTAACATCCTCAGTGAGGGTGATATCCACTCTCTAAAAATATAGTTGGGACTTCGATACTTCGATACATACGCACATTTCTCATATCGTCTTCAATAGCTAACCTCGGAAGAAACCCTCTGGCAGATAAATATTTAGTTTCATCTTTCTTAAATCCGGGCGAGGCTTGAAAATCCCCTAGAGGCCTCATAATTAAAAGATCAAAACGAATATCAAACTTTGCTAGCCACTGCAACGTTGGCCTTTGGACCCACATAGGACGCGAGGTAAGTAAAACAACAGCAAGTTTAGGATCAAGCAGGTCAATGAGCGTTACTATCTCTTCAAACGATTCGTCATCAATACAGTCAGCGAAAAAAGCGTCCCAATCTCGCCATGGAGGGTCTAAATGATGTTGGCGTGTGCTTGCA
>DMOB01000214.1:5574-5846 GCA_003452475.1 Acidimicrobiaceae bacterium
TGTGCTTGCATTTGCAAGCACACCATCAATATCAACAATGACGCATTCAGTTGGCTGCTTAGGGGTTCCATTCCAAAACCAATGACTCGGTTCATTAACCATCTAAGTACTTGAGCATCTTCTGGTTGACTCAATCATCTTCAGTAGATTCCGCTGCTTTCTTTCGAATCTCATCAACGACATTAGAATCAGCAAGCGTTGTAGTGTCCCCTAGTTCTCTTCCTTCTGCTACGTCACGGAGTAAGCGGCGCATAATTTTCCCAGATCTAGTT
>DMOB01000180.1:0-6547 GCA_003452475.1 Acidimicrobiaceae bacterium
GAGCATTCAATATGCCATCCTGGCCTTCCCGGACCAAATACTGATTCCCATTTGGGTTCATCTTCAGCACTCGGCTGCCAAAGGATAAAGTCCAAAGGATTTCTTTGATTCTCGCTATCAGGATTACCACCACGTTCTCGCGCTAGAGCAACCATCTCTTCCGGTGTGTACCCTGAAAGTTTTCCATACTCAGGGAATGTAGATACATCAAAATAAGTAGTCCCCTCTACCTCATAGGTGTGACCGGCGCTCTGAAGTTTTTTTATCAATCTAAGCATTGCTTTTATTGACTCGGTAGCCCGAGGCTCGTGTGCAGGATCAACCGTGTTCAAAGCCTTCATATCGTCTTTGAATCGATTCATTTCCATCTCCGCTAGTTCGAGAAAATCGATTCCGAGTTCACGGGCTTTCGGCAGGATACTGTCGTCTACATCAGTGTAATTTCTTACTAGTTCCACTTCATGACCAATATCTTCCAGACGACGAATTATTAAGTCATAGGTCAGGTACGTGGCTGCATGACCAAGATGTGTTGAGTCGTACGGCGTTATACCGCACACGTACATTTTCACTCTCTGATTTAAGTTCAGGTCGATCACGTCCTTGCTGGCCGTGTCGTAAAGACGCATAGTCAAAATTCAGTCACTCTCTTCGGTTCAGAGCCAACTGTCGAAAGCCGCTCGCTTCGAAAACACAATAGGGCCACTCAGCCGATGAAACATTGTTTACAGGCTGTTAAGTGTTCGAGCTATTGGGTACTCTCGCCTTTAGTGGGTGTAGACGATGATAAGGCAATGCTCGAAAAAATTAAGGGCTTTAGGGCACGGCGTCTCTTAACGCCCTTAGACCAGCAGTATTTAGATCTTTTATCCGAAGAAATAGCTTCTATCGGTTCCGAGCCAGTCCGGTACGTGGGAGAACTTTTCAGTCGACATCAAATAGTTTTTGTAGGTCAAGGGACTCCCAGCCGAAAAACTGGTCTGTTTTTTCAGGAGTTAGTACCAAAATTATTAGCGGCTGGGGTGAAAAATATTGGTATCGAATGGGCATGTGTTGAGGATCAAAGCTTGTTAGATGCTTTGGTACGTGCAGATTTCTTTGACGAAGACTTAGCTCGAACAGCGCTTTTTAGGTGGGGGGTAAGACATCACTTTGCCTACATTGAATATCTTGATCTGTTTCGAGCTGTCTGGGCTATTAATCGGAGTCCCTCAAATAATGATCAGGTCTTCAGAATAGTCGCTTTGGATTATGACATTGAAGTAACAGCAGTTACGTCTGAAGCAGATTTAACGTCACCATATGCATGGGAACACCTACGCCCTAGAGGATCTTCAGGACGACATATGGCCGAGATCATCCTTCGAGAATTCGTGGATACAGGGGAGAAAGCTTTAATCATCACGCGAATTGCGCATGCTGTTAGCCGACTACGCAGAGTTCCGCATCATCTAGAAGACAACATCGACTCTGAAATACTCAACGATCGGGTCGTGGGCGCAGCTAATCATGTCTATTCGGTAATCGCAGACCGTGCTGCCACTGTCCTAATACATCAACCCTTACCAGCTGATGGTCTTTACGGCGACTACACCCTTCCGGGCGACGGTTACATAGATGCTGTTTTCGCCGCGCCTAATAGACCGAAGTTTCCAATCGCTTTTAATGTAAACTTCGGCTCGATCAGCAAGATACCTTGCTCGACATCCCTAGACGGTGGTGATCTCGCTGCTGTGGCACATGGCTGGATTTTTTTGGAGGCTCCTTCCCAACATGCAGCGCCAACTCCTCTGCCCGATCGCGTCAACGAGTCCAATATCGCTGAGGCTCGCCTATATTCTTTAGAACCATCTTTGCGTCAAGCTTCCTCAACCCAAAAAGACTTCACCGCTGCTTTGTTTTCTGCTGCCGCAGAGGCCGAACTCGGATGGACACAAATTGTTTAACAAACAGATTGGCTAGCCATGGGCGACCACAACGAAAAGAAACAAACGAACAGCGGGTCGGCCTCTCATTCAGTCGCTTTGAAAAAACCGGCACTCTACATTTCTGATTTGTGCCAATCTCACCAAGTTGTCCTTCTCGGCGATCAAATAGGTGTAACCCAACACCTCGATTTTTTGGCGTCGCTAATCCCATCTCTTTATGAGTGCGGAGTAACACATTTAGCCTGGGAATTCACTAATAGCCGCTGTCAAGGTGTCTTAGATCAATTGTTGAATGCGCCTGAATGGGAGCAGAACACTTGCTCTGAAATTTTTGCTGATCTGTTAGGAGTCGGCTTCAGCTACCGTGAATACGCTAATGTTTTGCAAGCTGTCTGGCGCTTTAACAAATCGTTGACAAGCGGCGTTCCATTTCGCGTAATCGCTCTTGGTCTACCATCTTATGTGGAGGATCCTAATCTTCTAGATGGAAGATCTGCTGCCGAACTCCAACTTCGGAACTGGTGGATGGGTGGACATTACCGAGACATGACCGCTTTCCACATGATTAATGTCCTTACCAACGAGGTACTACGACATGGGCAACGTGTGGTTGTTTATGCCAACGCAGATCAAACTACAACCAAGTTTATTCAATGGATAGATGGTGTTGCCACAACCACGTTGGGGAATTTACTTCACCGGTGGATGGGCGAAGGAGTTCAACGTGTTCTTTTTCATGGAGCTATATCAGAAGGCGCATTAAACAAGCGAGTAGAAGACCTAATCGCCACATCTCCCGAAAAGCCCGATAATTTCGGCATTCAGCTCAATGCATCCACACTGGGCAATGTTGCCGTCAACGAACTCACGGGGTCTTGCAATGGAGTCGAAACATCTTTTCGATTGCAAGACCTGGCAAACGGCTACCTGTATCTCGCAAACGTAGAGGACTGGCAACCCTGTCTCTTGTCAGAGAATTTTTTAAATGCCAGCAACTACGTTAGCATCGAATCCCGGTATCGAGCCTTAGACCCACGAGAGAATCGTTACAGCATGAAAGAGCTCGAAACAGTGCGGCGCGAGGGGCAAGCGAGACTCAGCGAAAACTGGCCTTCCATTTCTCAAGATGACGAAGTACCAGTCGCATCCAAAAAAGGATTTTTTCGCCGTCGTGTCTAATAGAAAGCTCCCTAAATTACAACCTTCAGCTACTTGTGACATGGTGATTGCGTGAGCGAATTTATTCTTGGAGTTGATCTTGACGGAGTTTGCGGTCAACATACTGAAATTTTTCGTCACCTAGTTGCTCATGAACTAGGAATTGAAGAGGAGTCGCTCCCTCTTCAGCGCAGCTGGGACTTCCGCGAGTGGAACTTCTCTGATGGAGATTTCGAACGACTTCACCGGACAGCAGTGCTAGAACACAGAATGTTTAGGGACATGGAAGTAATGCCAGGATGCGCCGAAGCCTTATGGCGGCTCTCTGACGCAGGCATCTGGATCCGCATCGTTACGCATCGCCTGTACGTCAATTGGGGTCATGCTATTGCGATCGCCGACACAGCGGACTGGCTTGATCGTCACCGAATTCCATACAGGGATATCTGTTTCTTAGGCGACAAGCCTGATGTAGCGGCACATGCATATATAGATGATGGGCCGCACAATATAGTTGCGCTTCGCAACGCTGGCCATAACGTGATTACGTTCGATCAACCTTACAATGGCGATATCGACGGGCCAAGGGTCGCAAACTGGGCAGAACTTGAGGAAGTTGTTCTTGATCTAGCTGCAGAATTTCGTGGATCAGTTCCACAGCAATTCCCAGGTATTGACGCCGGGTCTCAGCGTCTCCCACTTCGAACCAAGGATGAATTATGAGCGAAAAAATAGCTGATCCAATTGATGCCGCAACAGTGGTGGTTGCCCGCGACACCGACAGTGGCATTGAGGTGCTAATGCTCAGGCGGAATTCTCGCATCTACTTTGGGGGAATGTGGGTTTTCCCTGGCGGACGAGTAGACCCAGAGGATCGAGAAATCGGAGACAGCGGAATTATTAACTGCGATGGCCTAACCCTTACTGGATTTCGTATCGCTGCGGTTCGAGAAGCGAGTGAGGAAGCGGGCATAGATCTTAGCGGTGCTAATCTTTATCACTTTGCCCACTGGCTTCCCCCTGCTGTTCGCCCTAAAAGATTTTCAACGCACTTTTTTTTAGTTCAAGCGCCTATGGGCCTCGGCGAAATATCTATTGATAACGGTGAGATCACCGAGCACAAATGGATAACGCCAGCACAAGCTCTTCAACAAAGATCAGAAAACGAGATCGAAATAGTTACCCCTACTTTCGTAACCCTTGATTGGTTGCAAAAATTCGAAAACGTGGATGAAGCGATAACCGCTATTGATCATCCAATTTGTTTTCACACTCACATCAAAGAAGTCACGGGCGATGATCCCGGGATGATTGCCTTCTACCCCGGTGATATTTCCTACGAAACTTTAGATGCTGATGCAGATGGCCCGCGCCGTCGATGCTACATGTTGAAATCAGGTTGGTGGTGGGAGGAACATAATGGCAAAAACGAGGGCCCTTCTCCTAAATTAAATTAGTCCGGCAGGCTAATGATCATGGCCATGCGGCCGCGCCGCATACGAGACACAGCGGCCAGAAATCGCCGACTTTTCTACTATAGACCCGTCAATGACTGAGCTTTCAAGTGCTGCCAGCCAACTCTCATAGTAACTCCAGGCCTCGCTACCATCCTTCAAACTAAGCTCTCTAGCGGCCACTTCGACTATCAAATTCTTTCGAAAAAAATCCCACGATAGCGCCTCCGTCTCAGCCAAAGCTACCGCCAATCCAAAAGCTCGAGCTTCCCAAGGTTCCCGAAAAACAAGCTCACCATTTTCACGAGGAGGTTCAACATTAGATCCTTCTAATGACGATATCGAATTCATAGGGTCTTAGCCCTCGCTACACCAATCATAGAATCACGCGTTACCAACCCTGCTAACGCAGGAACAGAAAGCTTCTCGGTTCCACTGGGCCTCTCGGGTAAAACTAAAAACCGAGTCTCAGAGCTGCTGTCCCAGACCTGTAGCTTTGTTTCTTCATCGAGATGCAATCCCATTTCAGCAAGTACTTTTCGCGGTTCCCGAACCACTCTCGATCTATATTCAGGACTTTTATACCAAGCAGGAGGCAACCCTAATAAAGCCCACGGATAGCAAGAGCAGAGGGTGCACACAACTACGTTATGCACACCCGGCTCATTCGCTTTCACTTCAACATGCTCAATTTCAGCACCTGAGATATTTTCTTTGATTAGAACATCATCAGCGTCATCTAGCAGTCGACTTCGAAACTCTGAGTCAGTCCAGGCACGAGCAACCAATTGAGCACCAATCATCGGGCCGACATCTGTTTCGAATTTCTGGATCAGGTTATCTATTCGAGAACGATCGACCAGACCCCTTTCCACCAACAAATCTTCTAACGCCTCAATCCGAATTTTCGGCGAGCGGGCACCGTAGGTATGATCATTGCTCACGTTGGCTCCTAATTCTTCTTCACTCGTGACAGATAATTTTCGTATAAATCAACATGGATTTTGATTGACTTTTCACTTTGGCTGCCCCATAGAACTTCTCCGTCATATCCGACGCAATACACGTGTTGAGGTCTTTCTCCTAAACCATGTGCACTCGAGTCCGGTAGAACTTCTGCCGGATGAATCGCAACGATGCGACCCTGTTTCCCAGCGACGTAGGCTGGCAGTCGAGTGTGCCCCTTTTGATGTGTCTCAGGCGCTAGTACTAGTTCGCCCACTTCGAAACGCGGTAGGTTTGGTAATTCGCGGCGAACCGTTCTAGCCCCCGGGATTTTTACTCCTACATCATCTGGTAGAAGATTTAAATTCTTTTTTTCTATTGGGCGAGCTCGACTTGCCGGCCCAGTACCTTCCAACGCACCAAGAACCTGGTCTAATTCGCCTTTTTCCAAATAGCCATATTCCTCTAGAAGAAGCTCAGAGACAGCTTCCCACCTCCCAAAGTAACCTCCATGCTTAAAGTAATCGTCTTCGGCAAGGCGCTCGATCGCATACCGCATTTCCCCGGGACGTTGAGCTGTAATACGGAGAACTTGAAACAGGACTCCAAAAACACGACGTTCCCATTCATAGTGGAAAACGGGTTCTTCTGGATCATGCAAGATCGGCCCATAACCTAAATCGCCGCCAATATCGTGAACTAGTCCTTCGTTCATATCAAACCTTTTCAACTAGCCAATATTTTAGCAACTATACCCAATCGCAAGATTTCTTCGGCCCAGAGATACTTGGCGTGAATTATGCGAGCCCCTGATGATCCAACGAGAAAGTATTATCGAAAATCATTTTTAATGGCCTGCTGTTGCTCCGCCATCAACGGTATAGATACCCCCGTTTATGTAACTAGCGTCTTTCGAACACAAGAAAGCCACGAGAGAAGCGACTTCGGATGGCTCGCCATAACGGCTGAGCGGATTTCGAGACGCCAACTCTTTCCTGACTATTTCTGCTTGCTCACCACCAAATCCCGACTCAATACTTCTCATCATCCTTGTTTCAATCG
>DMOB01000268.1:0-4115 GCA_003452475.1 Acidimicrobiaceae bacterium
GCGGTGAGGATCACATACGAGGAATGAGCTCGTGAACTTTACACCTTGTCTTTGCGAACAGAGAGAAGGGGCGGAGCCGCAGCCCCGCCCCCTCTTAATTACTTATCAAAGATAATAATTTTTGTATTAGCGTTTAGCTATCAGGCGCCTCGTGCAGCTGAAAGCCAGCCATCAACAGTTGCCCTATTAGCAGCAATCCACTCAGCAGCAATATCTTTAGGATCTGCACCGTCGCCTTGGGCAACGTTAGCTACTGAGACGTCCATAACTGAAAGCTTGATTTGCTTCAGTAGCTCTTCGGCAGACGGGTTAGCAGCAAGGAAATCGTTGTTTGCCGCAGCTTGAATATCCGCAGCAACCCATCCGATCATGCATTTGCCATCTGCATTCTGAGCAGGACACATATCGGCACCAATTGCAGCTACACCTGGTCGCTGATCCCATTCTGCGCCACCCTCTTCGCCAGTTGGATTGGAATCATCAAGAATGTATTCCATTCCAAGCCAGTAGGCGTTGTCACCTGGACGAATCTGAGTGATGTACGCCGATGGGGTCCAGGTATAAGCAATTACTGGGAGACCCTCGTTTACCATGTCTACAGCTTGGGCCCACATTGGGTCATAACCAGCTTTCACCTGAACTAGCTTTTCATAGCCAGCCCCTGCGAATTGTGCGTTAATGATGTTGTCGCATGTCCAGTCCTCTGGGCAGCCCATGATGTCGACCATCCCATTGTTTGGATTGGCGTCAGTAGCGTCGTACGCAGCTATTGCATCGGCGTTACCTTCGAGGTCTTCGAACGTTTTAATCCCATATTCGTCGGCGAATGTCTTCTCTATAAGGTAGCCCTGAAGCCCACCTGACATCATTTCTTCACCGATTATGCTCACTGCTTCTCCGACAAGGGAGCCATCTGTGCGTTCTGCCTCAAGCCAACTTTGGTGACCCGGCATCCATGAATTTGCCCAGAAGTCCATGCTTCCTTCAGCCATTGCCATAAAGGCTTGCTGAGGTCCAAGTTCCATGTCACCAGACTCGGAAACTTCGTATCCGAGCTCTTCCATCAGAGCGGTATAGATTTCCGCTTGAACGTATCCGGGACTCCAACTGGCACGACCAATAGTGACGCTGACGCCTTCTCCTGGAGTCATGGTTGCTTCACTCGAATCCGAGCTACCACTGCTGCTAGCGCTGGAGTCGTCATCGCTTCCGCACGCGCTTAGAAGCAAGAGTGCGCTAACGGCTATTCCACATGCGCGAAGAAGTAGTTTCTTTTCTGATATTTTATTCATAAATCGGGCCCTCCTCAGAGTCCCTTTGCGCTGGCCCAGGCCTTATTGGCTAATCAACAGCACTATTAACTTTAGCCGAAAGAGAGCGCATGGCAAGTGAATAGCCAAATTATACTTTTTCGTAGACCTCTTTGCGATTGAACTCAGCGAGTGTTTGTCGCACTGACGACGCGATAGAGAGGCCCCCTAATAATACGAATAGTGATCCGACACCAGATACGAGATTTGGGTCTGCGACTCGCGTGATGCTTGCAATCCAACCAACAGCAAGCGCCAGTAAACCTAAACCCAAACCGCCAACAATGGTACACCAACGATATAGATAGTCTTCTTCTCCAGAGAAGAGGCCGGAGGCAGGTAACGCACATACGAGAGCTATCAGCCCAAGGATAAGAGAAATCCAGCCGAGGCCTCCTCCTTGACGCGTAAAGCCATCGAAGATCACGTCGCCGGTTCGTTGTGCTTGAGAGATCATTGCCGTGTACTCAGCAGCCAGACTCCCCGCTTTTCCTAGATCCCCATCGGCTTCTGCCTGCTCAGCGAGCAACGCTATGGCATCTAATTGTGTCTGTAGCTCCGGCCCGATTACCGATTCTGCCCTAGTGTCGAATGTCCATCCTGAATAGCCGCCAATGACTATGAAAATCAAACCAAAAGCTAAAGAAACAAGACGTCCGGAACGGACCCCTGAAGGTAGCGGTCGGGTAGCCCCCATAGGAGCTTGCCATAGCCATAAAATGCTGCCTAGCGCCATCAAAAGCGCGCTTACGACAGCGATATATGCACCTGAGCCCCTGCTGAATACTGTGACGGCGTCGGGCTGGTTTGTGAAGAGATTGGTGGCGGCTAGCACTAAAGCGGTAAGAGCAGCTAGAACAGCTCCGTCTGGACCTAGCCATCTATTCCCACGTCCTGGGTATCTGATAGTTGAATAAACGCTACTTCCGCCTACAACAACGCAGACGATGAGAAGAATCCCGAACCACGATCCCCCCGATGCTTCAATACCGTTAAAGCTTTGGCCGAGTAAATTAGTGTCGGCACTGCGAGCATACGCCGACACAAGACCTGAGTTTTTTGTCCACGGTAATAGCAGAGCGAACAGGATTCCTATGATTCCTAGTGTCGTCAGCATTATTGCTTTGCGCTCTTTGATTTCTAATGGAGCGTAGACAGAGGCTGTGTCATCAGGGGACGAGAAGTCGTTAGAGGTTTCGGTAGGTATTAATAACTCAGGGGTTTTCATGTTTTGCCAGGCTGAAATGATTCGGGGAGCGAGTCCTCTATTCTTTGTTCCGTTGGGTTGAGTGAGTCGGTCTAGAACTACTGCGACGATGAAGAAGGCAAGACCACCCGAGCCAGCTAACGCGATATCTTGATTAGCTATAGCTCTATATAGAAGCCTCCCTAGTCCTCCAGCACCCATAATGGCAGCGATACCGAGCATCGAAATAGCTAACAATAAGGTCTGGTTAATACCGGTTAAAATAGCCGCTCGAGCTAATGGAAGCTGAACGTCTGTAAGCACACGCCTCTCAGAAGCTCCGTATGCTCTTGAGGCTTCGACTACGTCTTCAGGAACCTGTCTGATTCCTAGGTTAGTTAATCGTATTAGTGGTGGGAGCGCGAAAACCATTGTGACCATGGTTGCTGATACAAAGCCGACTCCGAAGAAAAATACGAAAGGTAACATGTACACAAATGAATGCACTACTTGCATCGCATCTAGTACCGGGCGTACCACGCGCCAGACTCCGTCGAGCCGTCCACATGCCACACCCATTGGAATACCTATGAGGACGCATAAAATAACGGCAACGGCAATAAACCCAATAGTTCGGGCAGTTTCTTTCCAATACTCATCACCGAGAAGGCCGCATATTGTCAATCCTAGGAAAGAACCTGCAGCTACTTGCAGCCCTCGAAATGCCCACCCGACAAAGAAAGTAATGAGACAAACGGTGAGCCAAGAAAGCCCTAAAAGCCATTGATCTACAATCACTTGCATCATTGTCTGGAACGGCCATTTGATTAATGCGAGCGTCTCTTTCATATTGAGATCTACCCAGATGGTTACCTGTTCAACCCAGTCTCCAACAGGAATGTTCCATTTATCTAAAATTGAATTTTGTCGCTGGTCCCAGTCTTCAATAGAGCGGTACCAGATCACGAATATCAAACCGATTCCGCCTGCAGCCGCCGAAAACAGCTTACGCCCTCGGAATCCGCTCACTAAGAGGATCGCAGGTAGCACAAAAATGAGGGCCAGAGCTAAATATTCGATTGTGGTTGCGGCTACATCCGCGACTTGGTCGCCTGTCTCAAGGTCAGTGAGTTTACCTACTGTTCGATCAACGAAATGGCCGCCATCGCTTGCTGCAAATATGTTCATCACATGAACACCTCGTGGTCAAAGGTATCGGCGAGCGCTTCAACTCGGCCTAACTCTTCAAGTACTTCGTTGGGGTCCACTCGCCCAATTAACTTGCCTGAATCATCAAGAACCGCAATCGGCAGTCCGCGACCAGCATCTGCATATACCTCGTTAAGAGTCTGGGACGCTTCGGCTTCGGGAACGTCGGTGCGCATAGCTGCTGATAATGAAGGACTACTCAATGAGCCAACTCGTTCAACATCGGAACGCGTGATAAATCCAATGCAGTTGCCACTCTCATCAACGACAAATCTTCCTGATCTCCCTGAAAAAGCAGTTAAAAGTTCGTCAAATTTAGTATCAGAACGTATTGGACGGACCTCGCTCATAATCTCAGCTAGCTTGATGACGCGTCCTTGATCTACGTCCTTTACGAACTCAGCTACGTA
>DMOB01000194.1:0-4307 GCA_003452475.1 Acidimicrobiaceae bacterium
GTGCTATCAAATGCTCCAGCCGACCGCCTCCATAACCTCCTCCTTTGTCGGTGTAATCAGTTGAGGATGCTATTACAGGTTGACTGTTGACGTGCCCGATGAAGTCAATGCCTCCATATTCAGGTACCCAGTCGCCTTCGGCGTCGATTGCAGCTATCGAACCAAACTCAACAGCTGTTTCAGGATCTAGGAGTCTAGTTATTCGTTCTCTTGCAGTTAGATGCCCGGAGTTATGTATCTTGGCAACTGCATCAGGGCGCGCCGAGTCATGGCGTTTTGTCTTTGTGGATCTAAGTCGTGTTAGGGGTGTTTCATGCATAGTTTTTGAAGCTCAGTTTGGATTAAAATCCACTCACTTAGGGTCGATCGGCCTAATTTTCTTACTTGATAGCTTTCTCGGAGTGCGTTTTAAATGTCGTGCGATTCTTGGTCGGGTTTCTTCGGGCAAGATAATGTCATCGAAAGAAAATGTTCGGCCCGCGTTTAATCCAGAAGAAGCATCGCGCATTTCTTCTGCGTACAGATCACGTATTTCGCGTGCTTCGTGCGGAGTTGAGGCTGCCTTAATTTCCTTACGTTTCACCAAGTAAGCAGCACCTTCTAATGACATGCCAGCGGATTCAACTGATGGCCATGCGAGACGTAAATCGGGAACATGTCTCGAAGTGCCGAACCCAGACATGGCGTATGGGCCAAGGCCATAGGCCTTCCTTATCTGCACCGAATATAAAGGCACATTTCGATGATGTAATGCGGCCAGTGGTCTCGCATGATGACGAGCCATTCCTTCCGCCTCGGCCTCAGGTCCAACCATGTATCCTGGATTATCGATAAAAGACACCAGAGGGAATCCGTATGAATCGCAGGATTCAACAAACCGAGATGCCTTATCTGCCGCAGCACTATCGATAGCACCTGCTCGAGCAGACATAGGTTGGTTGGCGATAATTCCGATCGCGCGTCCATGCAATTTGGCAAACGCTGTAATCATGGAAGACCCCCAAGAACCTCCTACTTCTAAAACGCTGCTCTTATCTGCGAAAGCATTAATGACTTTTCGCATGTCGTATTGCCGGCGGCGATTCGGGGGAACAATGTTGTTTATCGCAATAGCTTCATCTGGTTCTTCAAACTCACTGGATGATTCGTTCCAGAGGCTTAAAAGGGACTTGCAGGTCATTATCGCATCTTCTGTATCCTCGGCGATTACGTCAACCTCGCCGCGTTTACCTAGGTCCTCGACTGGCCGTGACGTGACGTGTTTAGAGTTAATACTTCCAATTGAAGAACCTTTAGTAGCGATAACTAGATCAGTCAAAAAGGCGATAGCAGCGTGACCATCATGAGTGTCGCCAGTAATAATCGAAATAGTTGGTACCCAGCCTGAAAGCTCAGTTAAACCTTCTAAAACGTCCCATCGTGCTCGCGTGTAATTGATAATCGGTGGCGGTAGCAAGGGCTCGTCTCTCCGGGCACCATCTCCTTCAAGAAAAATTACAAGTGGCCAACGATTTTTTTGCGCAAGGTAGATTACTTTCGCGAGTTTGCGCATGTTGCGATCTGTTTGGGTTCCGTTATGGATAGCTCTGTCATAAGCAGCTATAGCAATAGATTCGTTGTTGACGTTGCCAATCCCGCAGATCAAGCCATCTGAATAGTAACTTCCATCAGAGTCACTATCGGTGGTTGCAAGAGCTCCATACTCGTCGAAACTTCCAGTATCGCATATTGAGTAAATTGCATTCCGGGCGTCTATGGAACTTGCCTGGGCCAGCTTTCGAGCCTCAATAATTTCTTCGCGTGACTTATCCTCCACGGATTACCTCTCATTGAAATCGGAGATAATTGCGTTGAGGGTGTTGCTGGGTCTCATAGCTAGTGCAGCTTTTTCAGGGTCTGGGAAATAGTAGCCGCCCACATCCATCGGATTGCCTTGACATGTAATCAATTGATCTACAATTTTAGCTTCATTCTCCATGAGAGCGAGGTGAAACGGTTTGAAATGGGCGGCCAAGTTCAGATCATCTTCTTGTGCGCTAATAGCTTCGGCCCACCAAAGAGCAATATAGAAGTGACTACCTCTATTATCTAACTCGTTCACTTTCCTGCTCGGAGATTTACCTTCATCGAGAAGTTTTCCAGTTGCAATGTCGAGCGTCTCGGCTAGTAAGTGAGCTGCAGTATTTCCTGACGTGGTAGCCAAGTGCTCAAGTGATACTGCAAGAGCCAAAAACTCTCCGAGGCTATCCCAGCGGAGATGATTTTCTTTTTCGAACTGCTGAACATGCTTAGGAGCAGAGCCACCTGCGCCTGTTTCAAAAAGCCCTCCACCATTCATTAGAGGCACGATCGATAACATTTTTGCGGACGTTCCTAGTTCAAGAATTGGAAATAAGTCGGTATTGTAATCTCGCAGTACATTGCCGGTTACTGAAATCGTGTTTAAGCCCTTTCGAATCCGGTCAATAGAGAATTTAGTTGCTTTGACTGGGGACATAATCTGGATATCAATGCCATCTGTGTCGTGATCTGGCAGGTACTGTTCAATCTTTTGAATAAGTTGTGTGTCGTGTGCGCGACTTTCATCGAGCCAAAACACAACCGGCTCGGCGGCGGCTCGACCTCTTGCTACGGCTAATTTTACCCAGTCTTTGATCGGCTCATCTTTAACATTACACATGCGCCAAACGTCACCGCTCTGCACAAAGTGCTCGAGCACCGTGTTGCCGGACTCGTCAGTGACTGTTACTGTACCAGCCGAATTCATTTCGAACGTCTTGTCGTGGCTGCCGTACTCTTCAGCTTTTTGTGCCATTAAGCCAATATTTGCGACAGAACCCATGGACGTGGGATCGTAAGCACCATTTTTTTGACAGTCTTCGATCACAACCTGATAAATCCCAGCATAGCTGCTATCAGGAATTACTGCTTTCGTATCTTGTAGCTCACCATCAGGATTCCACATGCGTCCTGATTCTCTAATCATTGCCGGCATGGAAGCGTCAACGATAATGTCGCTAGGCACGTGTAAGCCTGTTATACCGCGATCAGAATCGACCATAGCCAACGCAGGTCGGCTTTTCTGGTCTCTGCTAATGGAGGCCTCTATCGCTGCCTTTTCAGAAGAAGTAAGATTCTGTATGGCATCGACGAGGTTCGCGAAGCCGTTATTAACATTTACGTTATGGTCAGCTAGTAGGCCAGCGTGTTGATCGAAGGTTTCCTTGAAAAATTGCTTAACGCAGTAACCGAAAATAATCGGATCCGACACTTTCATCATCGTTGCCTTCATATGCAAAGAGAACAAGACGTTCTTTGCCTTAGCATCATTCATTTCAACTTCTAGAAATGTTGTGAGAGACTCCATTGACATGAATGTTGCGTCGACTACTTCACCTTTAAGGACGGGAACGGTCTTTAAGACTTGCGGAATGCCACTTGCCGGTTTGAATGTGACAGTGAGAGTTTGAGCAGTGTCACTAGTAAACGATTGTTCGTTATGGCGAAAATCTCCAGCGCTCATTGTCGAGACATGAGTCTGAGAGCTCTTGTCCCAAACACCCATGGAATGGGGATTTTTTTGGGCATAGGACTTGACCGCTTTGGGCGCGCGCCGGTCTGAATTTCCTTCTCGTAAAACTGGGTTGACAGCAGATCCCTTTATCTTGTCGTACCGATTCTGGATATCTTTTTCAAGATCATTAAGTGGATTAGAGGGATAATCAGGGATGTTGTAACCGCTTGCCTGCAGTTCGGCGATGGTCGCTTCAAGCTGTGGAACTGAAGCCGAAATATTTGGTAGTTTGATTATATTTGCGTCGGGCTGGAGGGTTAGTTCGCCAAGTTCAGCAAGTGCATCTGTCTGTATCTGCTTTTCAGTAAGATTTTCTGGAAAGTTAGACAGTACACGGCCAGCTAAAGATATGTCTCTCGTCTCGACGCTCACGCCAGCAGCACCAGCAAAAGCTTCAATAATTGGCAGAAAAGAGTACGTGGCGAGAGCAGGTGCTTCATCAGTGTGGGTGTAAATGATCTTGGACATTTGGCTCCAGTAAGTATTAAATATCTTTTAATTTATAACCGTTACCAGACAGTATCTGTTTATTGCTATGAGATCCTGATTGCCAGGTAAAACGGCCAAAAGGTTTAGTTTTTTTAACTAAAATATTTAGCTTAGCCATCATGCTCAAAGAGGTACCCATGATGAGAGGCCTCAGAATAACATTTAAAGTCGGAGGCTGCAGCGGAGATCACCTTGCTGTTCTGGCACCTGCGTTTGTACCGGCTAGCCTACCGAAGACGGCTCC
>DMOB01000159.1:0-5310 GCA_003452475.1 Acidimicrobiaceae bacterium
TCTGGGTAATTCCAGCGGAGGAAAGTATGTTTCATCTACGTAAAGTCATAGCTCCAGTTTTTGTTTCGCTCGTCTTAATAACCGCATGCGGATCAGAGAAAGCTCTACCTAGTGAGCAAGGATCAGGATCTACCGAGAAAGCTTCCACAAACACAACAACACCCACTAAGACGATACGCCTGATCACACATGGGTCATTCGCCGTTTCAGACGACATATTTGTTCAGTTCGAAGAGCAAACTGGTATTCGAGTTGAAGTGCTCATGAGTGGCGACGCTGGGACTATGGTTGCCGAATCGATTCTCACCGCTGGCAACCCAATCGGAGACGTCATATTTGGCATTGACAACACGTTTATGCAGCGAGCTATAAAAGCAAACATTTTAGAACAATATGAATCTCCGCAGCTTGAGGCAGTTCTGGACGAGTTCAAAATTGATGAACTTCACTACCTCACGCCAATAGATTTCGGAGATGTCTGCGTAAATTATTGGATCGATACTTTTCTTTCTAATCAACCCACCAAGCTCTCTGACTTGACGCAGCCTCGATACGCCAGTGAACTCGTCGTGCAAAATCCAGAAACATCATCTCCTGGCCTAGCATTTTTACTTGCCACCATCGCTGGGACTCCAGACTGGGAACAGTATTGGAAAGACTTGAGGGACAATGGAGTTGCAGTCACCAGCGGTTGGGAAGATGCCTATTACGGAGAGTTTAAAGCTGGCGGCGGTGATCGTTCGATGGTCGTTTCTTATGCCTCTAGCCCGCCTGCAGAAGTGCTTTATGCTGATCCGCCCACAGACCAAGCACCGACTGCAGTACTTCTTGATTCCTGTTATCGCCAGATAGAATTTGCTGGAATATTAGCAGGGACTAAGCACCGAGAAGAAGCAGAATCGTTGATTGATTTCATGCTTAGTCCACGTTTCCAAAATGACGTTCCTCTGAACATGTTTGTTTTCCCAGTAATCGAAGGTGCTGTGCTGCCACAGGAATTCATCGATCATGCACAAGTTGCAGAGTCACCATTAGTGGTTGACCCTGCAGAAATCGAATCCAACAGAGACGCGTGGACAGATCGCTGGGTAGAAATCGTTCTCGGCTAGGTTGAGGTTAAAGTCATGGCTCTCATGCAGAGGTCTTGATAGTGATTCAAGCCCTAAGAAAAATCACGACTCTAGTTCTATTTTCAGTTCCGATTATTTTCATTTCCTGCTTTTTCCTATATCCGATTGCAGCTATTCTATGGAACGGATTGCAGTCCCAAGAGCATCTCAATCAAGTCACTGAGGTTCTGCGAACACCAAGATCACAAAAAGCAATTTGGTTTACTTTTTGGCAAGCAACGGTTTCTACAGCAATCACAGTCTTAGTTGCGTTGCCTAGCGCAGCCATCATTTCGAAGATGAAAAAACGTTCCCGTAAGTGGGTTCGGGCTGCTATCACCGTTCCATTTGTTCTACCTACAATCGTGGTTGCCGCCGCATTCGAAGCTTTATTCAAACAGCTCGGTATTGATAGCGGACCTCTCAGCCTTCACCACACATCCTGGGCCATTATTTTTGCTCACGTATTTTTCAACTACGCAGTTGTAGCTAGAACAGTCGGCTCCTTCTGGAGCGGCCTTGATTATCGGGTCGAAGAGCAAGCGCGCCTTCTTGGGGCAAATAAATGGCAAGCTTTTTGTCAGGTTACTTTCCCTGCGTTAAAACCAGCTATTTACGCTTCTGCTGTTATTACGTACCTTTTTTCTTTCACGTCCTTTGGAATTATTCTGATCCTCGGTGGACCTCGAAAGGCAACACTCGAAACTGAGATTTACAGGCACGCAATAACAAGAAGCGATTTTCAGGCAGCATCTTCTCTGGCTCTTTTGCAGCTGATAGCTGTCCTATTTCTAATAATTGTGAGCACAAGACTAGAGCGAGGGAAACCTGCACCTAAGTCAATTTCGTATAGTTCTTCAGAACAATTTTCGCTCAAATTTCGTTTAACTAATTGGACTTTCGTCTCGATGTTTCTCGGCGGGCCGATAGTCACGCTTTTTCTACGATCTTTTTCAGTCGGCGATGGTTATGGAATTTCCCACTACCAAGCACTCGCCTATCGTGTTCCTCAACTACCGGCAACAGCACTCAGTGCAATTCTTAATTCACTTGTTTTTGCCACAGTTGCTACTTGCATAGCCCTAGCTATTGGGATCCTTACTTCTCTGCAAATAGTGCATGGCAAACGTGGTGTACGCTCCCTTTTTGATCTCGGCTTAACACTTCCGCTCGGAACTTCTGCCGTTACTATTGGATTTGGCATCTTAATTGCTCTTGATCATCCACCTCTTGACCTCAGAACATCATGGTGGATCGTACCCATTGCACACGCTCTAATCGGCACCCCCTTTGTGATACGAACTATGGTTCCTGCCCTTAGACATATAAATCCAAAAATTCGGGAAGTCGCAGCTACTTTAGGTGCTGCTCCACACCAAATACGGCGGGTGATAGATCTACCAATAGCAATGCGCGGAGCCCTAGTCGGCGCAGCTTTTTCTTTTGCCGTGTCTATTGGAGAGTTTGGCGCAACAAGCTTCCTCCCAAGGAGACCAGAAACTTTAACCGGTCCCATTGCCATGTTCCGACTTCTTTCAACTCCGGGAGACTTACTCCGAGGCCAGGCGATGGCTCTATCAGTTATTCTCTCACTTATTGTCGCCACTACTGTTGTGGTAATCGAGTCGACCAAAGCTGGCTCAGAAGGGAGTTTTTAATGTGGCGATTACACCAAATTAGTGTTCAGTTCAACGGTAAACCGGCTGTCGAAAACTTCTCAGCTCAGTTCGACAAAAATGAAATAACAGTTATCTTGGGTCCTAGCGGCTCAGGAAAGTCCACTTTACTTCGAGTTATAGCTGGTCTTCAAAAACCTGATAGAGGCCAATTTTTTATTGATGACGTAGACGCAACTGAGCTTCCCTCACACCAAAGAGATATTGGCTTGATGTTTCAAGACCATACGCTTTTCCCACACCGTAATGTAAGTCAAAATATCGAGTTTGGATTACGTCTGAAAAAAATCCACAGAAAAGCACGGCAAAGATTTGTAGATGAAATGCTTTCGCTCGTCGGTCTCGAGGGCTTTAACGCTCGAGACGTCTCCAGTCTCTCTGGCGGAGAAGCCCAACGGGTGGCATTAGCTCGAGCTTTAGCACCCCGCCCTTCCCTACTATTGCTAGATGAGCCTCTAGGCGCCCTAGATAGACCATTAAGAGACCGACTAGCTCAGGAGTTACCAAAAGTACTTCGAACCACTAAGACTTCCGCCATTCATGTTACACACGATCATGACGAAGCTTTTGCCATAGGCGACAAACTAATAGTCATGGATAGTGCAAAGGTGCTGCGGACAGGTTCGCCATTGGACGTTTACAATGATCCAAGATCTGAAACCGTCGCAAAATTTTTAGGTCATAGCAACTTCGTTAAAATTGGAGGCCAAAAAAAAGTAATTACACCACAAGCTGCGACTATTAACCCAAATGGAAACGTGCCGGCCGTAGTAACTAACGTGCGCCTATCAACTGGATTGCAAGAAACATTTTTTGACACAAGTCTTGGTCCACTTAAATTCCGACTCAGCGAATCATTGTCAGTCGGCACATCAACGATTTTGCAAATTGATCTGGATCAAGCAGCTGAGATAATTAGTTCCTAAACGTGATTATCTAAATAGAATCATGGATTGCGACTTCTACCCAGTTTTTTATTTCTTAGAAGACCATCCGGTAATCTCGGTTCTTTCAATAACTATTGCAGCACCCAATGGTCGCTTCTCAAGATATTGTGGATAACGAGCTTGCAAAAGTCCTAATGCAGCCTCATACTCTGCACCGCTTTCGTATACGCGAGCTCTGCCACGGATACGCACCCACCAGAGTCGCTCCCAGTCCTGGTCGTCATAGTGGTCAACCAGAAGCGTTACTTCTGGAAACTGTCGTATATTATCCAGACGCTTCAACTCAATAGTGGATTTTCTCTTATGGTCGATAGCAGTAACAATCAAACTTTCGTCATACGCGAAAGTAATTGGAACTAAGTCCACTCTTCCATCTGCACGAATCGTTGCCAGGGTGGCTACTCGGGCATCAGAAACCAAGTCTAAGAGCTCTTTTTCGTTCATGAATCCTCGGGAAAATAAGAAAGGTTAACAGTGTTATCAGAGCAACCAATGGGCACACGGGAAGCTTTGTTAGGCTATCGGTAGCCAACCGTTGGCCCAACTGCACGTAGATCGGCGTATTCTTTACATATGGCTGTTACTGAAACTCCTCCGGAAAACAAATCCAAGGAACGTTGGACGTTCCAGTGGAAAGAGCTACATGATGAAGTCATCACATCAGGACTTTGCACCGGCTGCGCTGGATGCGTGATTAGCTGCCCTCATGATGTAATCGGCTATAACCATGAGCAGGGAGGATTTAAACCCTTCCACATTGAAGACGAACTAGGTCCAGAGGATTGCGGGCACGGACAAAAGGGCTGCACTAGTTGCACTCGCGCCTGCCCACGGTTTCGAACCTGGGAAGATGAGGCAGATGATTTTCTTTTCGATCGAAGTAGAGAAGAAAATGAACCCTCAGGAATTTATAAGGACATTATTCTTACAAGAGCGTCAGATGATTTCATCCATGAAGTTGGTCAAGATGGGGGCTTAGTCTCTGCAATTCTTATTTGGGCTCTCGAACATGGATATATTGACAGTGCCTTAACCTCATATGTAGGCGACGGAGAGGGCAGCCAGTGGACTGCGTCACCTGGAGTGGCTTATAACCGTGAAGATGTGATTCGCGGTGCTGGTAGTCGTTACACATACTCAGCCAACACACTCGCCTATGATGAAGCTATTGAAGCTGGCTCCAAAAAAATTGCACTTGTAGGGATGAGTTGCCAAAGCTCTATCGTACCCGTAGCCAAATCACGTAAAATAGGCAAAGTAGGTAACCGCTTCGCGCTCAATATAGGGCTGCTGTGCTCCAAATCTTTTGACGAGGCGATTTTCGAAGAGCTGTTTGAGCAAAAATACGGGCTAGATAGACGAACAATCAAAAAAACGAATATTAAAGGTGTGTTCCAAATATGGACACACGACGGCGGCTATTACGAAATTAATTTAAAAGAGTGTCATGCTTGGACCAGAGAAGGCTGCAACCACTGTCCAGATTTTGCGGCCGAACACGCCGATATCTCCACAGGAGGAATCGGGAACTTCAGCAACTGGACATTAACAATTGTTCGAACCCCTATCGGTAGAGAA
>DMOB01000173.1:0-3060 GCA_003452475.1 Acidimicrobiaceae bacterium
TTTGGCGAACGATTCCGAGTCACCACTTTTGGTGAATCTCACGGCGGCGGAGTAGGAGTAATAGTTGATGGCTGTCCACCGATGCTCGAGTTAAATGAAGCATTAATACAAACGGAGCTTGACCGCAGAAGACCAGGACAGAGTCGTTTGGTGACACAACGTCAAGAAGCTGACCGAGTTCAAATATTTTCTGGGCTCTTCGAAGGTCTTACCTTAGGGACACCAATCGGCATGCTCGTCATGAATACCGATGCCAGGCCAGGTGCATATGACAATATGCGAGATGTTTTTCGTCCAAGCCATGCTGACTACACCACCGAAGCAAAATTCGGGATACGTAATTGGCAAGGTGGTGGAAGGGCTTCTGCCCGAGAGACAATTGGGCGAGTGGCTGCCGGAGCAATTGCTAGAAAAATAATTGAAAAAGCAGCGGGGATAGAAGTACTGGGCTGTGTTACCTCAGTTGCTTCAATTCAGGCTGAGATTGATTTAAATTCATTCACGCGTGCCGATGTAGAAGCAGACCCAACTAGATGCCCTGACCCTGATGCCGCATCTAAAATCACGGAAGCTATTGATTCAGCTAGGCGCGATGGTAATTCCCTGGGTGGCATCGTCACTTGCGTAGCAAGATCGATGATTCCAGGTTTAGGCGAACCAGTTTTCGACAAATTAGATGCGGATTTAGCTAGCGGATTAATGTCTCTTCCCGCAGCTAAGGGAATAGAAATTGGGAGCGGTTTCGCCGGTACTTTAATGACCGGTCGAGAGCACAATGACCTTTTTGTTCCAGGACCAGAAGGAACGCCCAAAACCACTACTAATAATAGTGGCGGCATTCAGGGAGGAATTAGCAATGGAGCAGACTTACTTGTTCGTGTTGCTTTTAAGCCCACTGCAACGATTAGTTCACCACAAGAGACAGTGGATAGAGAAAATAATTCACAAGTCCTTGAAGCCAAAGGTCGACATGATCCATGTGTTCTACCTCGAGCCGTTCCTATGGTTGAGGCAATGGTTTGTTTAGTATTAGCCGATCATTTTCTTCGACAACAATCAACAAACATTTAAATTGACGTAATCTATTCGTCGCGCTGTTCTCGCAGAAATTTTTGGAATTCTGCAGCAAGGTCGTCACCAGATGGGAGATCTGTCTCAGATGCCCTTTCAACTTCTTCTTCAAGTTGACGGACATAGTCCATTATTTCCGGATCTTGGGAAACAGCATCAGCTACACGCTCTTCCCATTCAAGTGAGCTCACGTCAAGGTCGTTATAACCCGTCAGGACCCCTGTGACGTGCTCAAATTCTTGGAGAAGAGCACGAGTGCCTTTTGGATTTGGAGGCCCGGCGACATAATGAGGTATCCCAACTCTCAGAGAAACCACGGGCAACGAAGCTCGGTCCAGGGCATCATGTAACGTCCCTATTATCCCAGTAGGCCCTTGATAACTTGGTCGATCTAAACCAAGACGTCGCGCCAGCTCAGGATTTGCCGCGCTGCCTTTTACTTCTGAAGGCCTTGAATGCGGAACACCGGCGGCCATAGCTCCAAGAGTTACAACCATTTCACAATTAGTATCGGTCGCAATTTCTACTACTGACTCACAAAACGTTCGCCATCGCATTCTTGGCTCAATTCCCTGCAACAAAACTAGATCGTGGGACAAATTATTTTCGATTACGTGAACGTCTAAAGAAGGCCACCGAACTAAGCGATCACCTTCTTCATTGATATACACTTCGGGTCGTACTTCTTGGAAGTCATAAAACTCTTCGGGATCAATGTGAGCGATACGACGAGCTTTATGGTGATTAATTATCCAATCAATTGCCCCAGTGGCACACTCGCCAGCATCAAACAACCCTTGAAATGCGACCACTAAAAGTGGACGCTGGAGGCTGGGTGCTTCACCCCATACAACTTCACTCATATGTAATAATAAGGCCAAAAAACACTGCAATGTCTTATTCGCTGCAGGATCTTTATTCTTTTTAGTTTCTCTTGAAGTAGCTATCGGTAACTTCGCTTCAAAAGAAGATTGGCTCTTAGTAATAGAAGTGACAAAATTTGAACAAACCAAACTTCTACCAGAGAACGTATAAATAGTTCGTCTAGCTTGCCTTAACGCTAGGGTCTACTTTTAACGGACAGACTGCAAAAATCATGTCCAAGTGTGTTAGAACTCACGAAAGCTTTGCCCAGCAACTGTCATTTCTGGCAGTATGTAATGTGCAGCAAATACCAACTGGGACTCAATTAGTTCGTGGGGAAGCATGGGCGATCGGTCTTACGTACTTCACAGTGGCTATAACAGTCTCAATTGTTCACCGCACCGCTGGGACTGATCCATGGTTGATTGTGGCAGCTGCTCTAATAGTAAATTCCGCAACAGCCACATTAGCCTTTGCATCAGCCACCGCTTCGGGAGGAAGCGCTGTGACTGGGGTTCTTAGCTCTTGGATAGTTAGTACTAGATTTGGTTTGCTCGCCGCTACTATCGCTCCCCGTCTCTGGTCATCACGTAAAAAAAGACTTTTTGCCGCTTATAGTTGCTTTGACCCTAATGTGGCCCTCGCTCTTCGTGAAGAAGAAGATAGCAACCTGCAACGCGTGTACGTTTCCTTGTCACTGTGGCTCATAATACCTTGGTGGCTAGGTTCCGTTGTCGGCGTCTTAGTCGGCAATATCATTTCTGATCCTCTGGCGCTCGGCCTAGACGTCATGTTCCCAGCGTTATTTGTTGCACTATTATGGCGTCAGTTAGACCACGGGCTTAGTAAAATCGTTGGATTAGCTGGGGCTGCAATCGCTCTTGGGACTGTGGAATTCATTCCCGGTGGTCTGCCAATCCTCCTAGCGGCTTTCACTGCGCTCCTCGGATTCCGCAAAAAAAACACTCGTCCCAAAGAACTCCATTAAACGGTATGTTGACATGGGGAGCACTTTTATTTATCGCTGCTGGCGTTTACGGTCAACGAGTTTTGGGTATGACCTTATCCAGTTCTAAGCGACTCTCTGGTCCTTGGATCATCGTCCTCAGCTATATACCAGTTGCC
>DMOB01000078.1:0-6022 GCA_003452475.1 Acidimicrobiaceae bacterium
CCAGATTTCACGCCATGATAAGAGCGTTAACAAAAAAGACACGAGAATAGGTAATAAAGCCTCACCGACGGGATACCCCAGACTCGCAATGCTGAGTGCGCGCCCACGCTCGGCCGAAAACCAGCGCCCCATGGCCGTAATTGCGACATGACTGAGCAAGCTTTGCCCAAACAGGCGCAGCCCGAATAGAATTAAACACAGCATAACGACGGAATTGGTACTAGCCATTAGCATAACGCAACCGCTCAGACCTGCCAGAGTAATTGCGCCTAGTAGTGATAGATCGAAGTGGTCGGTCGATTTCCCGAACCACAGAAAAACTGCCGCACTAGCGATTGTCGCCGCTGTATAGAGAGCGCCGAACCTTCCATGCGACAGATTAAATTCGGTTCTGATTTCCCCTGCGAAAAGCGAAATAAAATAAGTCTGTCCAACGCTTGAACCGAACGCCATGAGAAAGCCGAGCGCCAGCGCTGGTGCTATTTTGCTTGAAATTCTTTGTGAAGTCATACGAGACAAATTACCGGGGTAAGCAGAAAACACCGGTCCCAATCACTCCGGCAAGCGCAATTAGTCAGCAGATTAGAAGAAAAACATCATAACTTGTTGTTCAAATCGCCACTGGCCATCTTTTAGGCAGGTTTCTAAATACGGACCGGTCACAGGGTTAGCACGCATCGTATCAAGATCGATAGTGTCATCGAATAGACAACGCTGGAGATATCCCTCTACCTGCGGCTCAGCTTCCTTGGGCACACCGTTTGTGTAAGAGACCTGTTTTACATGAAAATCGACGCCCATTTTCTGCAGCGTTGCGATAATATCCTCAGCGCTTGAATATGGGACGCCCATGCCAGCATGAAATCCTTCGAGGTAATGCTGATAGAAGCGAAGGTAATGGGAATTTTCGCTGGCATGAGCGATGAAGGCAGACCCAGACACCGCATAAATAAAACGTTCAAGGGCGGCATGGAGTTCAGCAGTGGGGACAGCGTATAGCGCATGCGTCGCCCAGACAATATCGAACGCACTGCGCTCGCATACCAACTCCTGCAAAGTCATTTCGAACTCGACACCGGCTGTAAACGGCGGCACAATGGCTTGACGTGCCTCTGCAAGCGAGAACGCAGACGGATCAAGAAGCGCGTATTCGATAGGCTTCACCTTAGCATCCGACACGTTGGCGTATCTCTCAAGAGCGAGAGGAAACTTACCGGATCCGCAAGCAACATCCAGAAGTTTCAACTGCCGTTTGCCAACTTCCAATTGCCGTGTCTCGAGCCAATCTGTCCAATCGAATGCTTCGGCTAGGTATCTATAATCAACCGACGCGAGAGCATAAAAATGATCCATCTCAGACCGGCTCGCTTCGCTCCAATGCTTGCAACTTCGCTGGAAAGTATTTGACATTTGCTCAGTTCTCTAACGGCCAACAGACCGGATTCAGCTCGGTTGCAGCGACCTCGCCCGGGCTAACACCAGGGATGAACTTCTGCCAGTCGCCAGACACCATGGTTGGCCGGTCAAGTATCCGTGCCCCATCTCCGAAGTAAGTGCTAGCCAGCACGACCCGGCTTTGACGTGTCCGGTTGCCGCCTGCCGTATGGAAACTCCGATTATGATGAAAGCTGACTTCTCCGATATCGAACGCGCCGTCTTCGAAAGCGACGTTATTCACCCTGAACACCTCAGCAACTCGACGGTCATAGCTTGTATCGAGCTTGTTGAATTCAATATTTTTGACTAGCTCGAAAACACCAAGCGGCTTAGCAAAAGACAGCGGGCCCATCTCGACCGAGGTCGGCTGAGCGGGAATCCACGCGGTAACTACGTCATCGGTTGCCAGTGGAAAATGGTGATCGTCATAATGCCACGGGGTCCGCCCGCAACCCGGCTCCTTGGACAAAATATTATCATGGTAGAGGCGCACGCTTTTCACACCTAAGAGTTTTGCGCATATCTCACCAATGCGTTCGCTCAGCACGTAAGATTTAATGAACATATTATCGAGCCATGCCATCTCAAGACTCAAAAAACGATTGCGCTCACCGTCATCGATGGTGGTATCAAAAGTTTCACTCAAAAGCTTGATCAGTTCCCAACGCAAACGGATCACCGCACCCTTTGAGAGGACGTTTGCCAGCTTCACGAAGCCGTCACGTCGAAAATCTTCGCAGTGCTGCTTCGTCAGCTCAAAGGGCGTACGCAATTCTTCGGCAATAGCGGCATCGCTGGGTAGCTTTAACGTCGGTAGCGGTGGTACATCTAACAACTCACCTCTTTGCTGCCCGCTATTGTCCGCAAGCGTTACATACCAGTCCCACCAAGCCTGGTTGTCCTGTTCCCAAGGCTGATTGACATCATATTTGAGCGCATTTTCGCCTGTTAACATTTCATTGCACTTGTGCTGTTTTTCTCTCACGTTACGCGCTTAATTGGCATTTTCTCGTCAAAACGATACTGTCAGCGCTCGCTGCCCGTCCTCAAAAAATATTCCCGTCGTCTTAGACTCCAGCGGTATGAGCGGACGAAAGACCGGTCCGCGTTTCGATGCAGCTGCACATCGGTTTTACGCGGTGCAGAACGACTTCACCCGATAAAAAATTATAGCCGCGGATGAAAGTAATTTGAGCTCTTTGTTAAACTTGTTTTGGCATGCTGACCCCTGATTGATCCGCTACGGGCCGCCAGGCACTGTAGAACTTTTCTGAATACACACTTGCACAATACTTTTTGCAATAGGTCTAGATAGCAACCCTATCGTTTAAATCCAAACTTCCGCTGACTGCACCGCTTAGCCACCCCAGACATCGTCATATCGGGTCGCACCATCAGAAGCTGGAACATCTCGATAGGTCCCGCATTGCTTTGAGCTAGAAAAAGTAACACCGGTAACAGCGAAACCCATAGCAAACAAAAGATGACCAATCATAAGTTCCCCGTACCAAAGCCAAGCGCCAGCAATGCCACAAAATATAGAGGTCCACATCAAGCTAAGCCAGAGCATTAGCTGAAAGCGTTGAGCTGATGGAAGTGCATTTAACGGATTTTCTTTCTCGCTCATTAAAGCGCGGAATGCAGAGAACATCTCTATCTCCTTAATTTAAGTATTGCTACATTGTAAACGTGCGTTTGACGTAATTGGATCAATCGGCTGGGTATTTTATAAATCGAACCGTTCTCAACCGGCTTTATTTTTAATAATCCGGCCATTGCTAAACTCCAGCTGAACTGAGCCATTTCCTGTAATGGTCCGTGTCCGTCTACCCACAGGCATACTAAACATCATTGAAATGTTATGTTATAACGTCCTATGCTCCTTAATCCGCGATCCTTCGCAAATAAAACAACACCGGACTTCGCTCATTCACAAGTGATGAAAGATACCTATCAATGGAAAAAAACAAATTAATTAGCGCTGAAGCCTCCCGCCTTCCTGTCACCGTGCTCTCTGGTTTCCTTGGGGCTGGCAAAACGACGCTTCTTAACCGCGTGCTTAACAATAGAGATGGTCAGCGTGTCGCCGTCATTGTCAATGATATGTCCGAAGTGAACATTGACGCCGACTTAGTGCGCGCAGACACAGAACTTAGTCGCACCGACGAAACATTGGTTGAGATGTCGAATGGGTCATGAGCCAGATGTGGCAGGGGCCTTTGATGAAATCATGGGGCACGCAGGTGCAGTAGTCTTGCGTCCCGATGGTATGTTTGAGGGAGCAGCTGATCCGCGTTGCGATGGAGCCGCCAATGGATTTTGACACTGAACTCCGCCCTCTAAACTCTCTGGTTACTAATTCGATAGGGAACCGTGCTGTTGAAGTGTGCGCTAAGATCTAAGAATAATAATGTCATGAGCTTCAGCCTTAAAAAGGGCTAAGTGCTGTTTCGTTACGGCGGGCGATTATTCTATGATTCTACATAATTTATTCTGAACTTACTTGATACAGCAATTCCTCGAAGGATTAGTTGAAAGCGTTGGGCTGGCGGAAGGGCGATTAAAGGGTTTTCATTTTCGTTCAAAAATGCGCGAAAACTGGATATCGGCCCATAATCCTCTTTTTGATTATATGCCTTTAAACATCGATTCTGTGACGTTTTTGGATCAATCGGTTTCATTAGCAATGATCCGGATAGAATGAATGCGCGTATTACCCTGTGACAATCCGATCAACTGTGACAATTCGATTGCCTGTGGCAATTCGATAAAAGGAGTGGTTTTTTGCGTATCTTTGCTTTTTTTCTGTCATTTTTAGGTTGGCTTCCGGCTAATGCCAGTGAGCAGAACGGATCAGCGCATTCATTCACCTTCACATCTATTTCCGGCCAGTCAATTCCACTCTCATCCTTCGAGGGGAAAGTGATTCTCATTGTGAACACTGCATCGCATTGCGGGTTCACTTCTCAATATCAATCTCTCCAAAAGCTTTGGGAAAGTTACAAAGATAAGGGGCTCGTAGTTCTCGCTGTCCCCTCAGGGGATTTTGGCAGCCAAGAGTTTGGGTCAAATGACGAGATCAAAGAGTTTTGCGATATTAATTATGGCCGCACGTTTCCGATGACGGAGAAAACTAGAGTAATAGGAAAAGGAAATCATCCATTCTTCGCCTGGGCGGAGAGATCTCTGGGGAGTTTTGCGAAACCAAGATGGAATTTCCACAAGTATTTAGTTGATGGGAATGGCAAACTAGTCGATTGGTTCTCTTCGCCGACTAAACCCATGTCAAAAAAGGTCATACGCGCAATAGAAAAGCGGCTCACCTCAATGGGTACTAGTTAAGACCTGTCAGGCAATTCCGGCATTGAAGCTAGTATGCGATGAAGTTACTGAACCGATAATTCCTCCCTGCACCCAGCGCCATTTTCAAGGCTACTCCATTATGTGTTACACAAGTGATAATCGTTCTGTAGTCCAGGGAGCAAGTTGGTTAGGAGCTACCGGAGCACTGCCTTTCATCGTTTTGGCGATAGTTCCTCACACGTCTTTAGCTTCCAAAGTTCCTGAGTCGGCTTTGTTAACCTATGGAGCCATAATACTTTCATTCTTGGGTGGTCTCCTCTGGGGAATGGTATTAAACGGAAGCGATACTATTAGCGGAGCATCACGTCTCCTTATATCTGGCGTGATTGCTTCTTTAGTTGGCTGGGGCGCTCTGTTTTTACCGCTTACTGCAGGCCTTTTAACGTTAACGACATGTTTCTTAGCGCTGTTGGCAATGGATTTCACCCTCTACCGAGCTAAACAAATCCCGTTTTGGTATATGAAACTGCGCATCTTCCTCACATCGACCGTCTCGCTGACGCTTATCATATCCGCCCTCGTCTAACCTTTTTTCGGGCGCTGATTGTATCGCACTGATGGGCCTGCCTTGCTCTTTGCTCCAGAAAGGATACGGCGTGCAACCACCGCTACTTACGAGTAGATTAGTACTGTCAGTGTGAGATTTAAATCGATGCTGGAAAGTACCGCCTGATATCGTCCAATTTGTAAATGGAAGAGTAAGAAATAATTCTGAAGATAATATGAAGATAAATCCAAACTTCGATAAAATACAGGATCCCGAATACGTGGACTTCAACTTCGACAATAGCTTTGCGCGTGAATTAGAGGGCTTTTTTGTTCCCTGTAAACCCTCCACGGTACCGGAACCAAGTCTGCTAATTTTTAATCAGCCGTTAGCCGAAAAACTTAGCCTCGACACCTCCGCACTCCAGGGGCCTCTGGGTGCAGAGATCTTCTCAGGCAATCGATTACCTCATGGTGCCATACCTTTGGCACAGGCCTATGCGGGGCACCAATTTGGAAGCTTCTCACCCCAACTCGGCGATGGTCGTGCGCTTTTGTTGGGTGAAATTATCGACAAGCGAGGTGAGCGCCAAGATTTTCAATTAAAGGGCAGTGGCCGTACCCCATTTTCACGCAGCGGAGATGGCAAGGCAGCGCTCGGGCCAGTTCTTCGTGAATATCTTATTAGTGAAGCCATGCACGCTCTAGGTGTTCCAACGACGCGCTCACTAGCCGC
>DMOB01000253.1:0-2564 GCA_003452475.1 Acidimicrobiaceae bacterium
TTTTTTCGTGCGGAGACGAGTGCCTTGAAGCATTTATAGCTATTTGAATCTTCCTACAACGGTCTCATTTTTTTGTTTCATCATAGTAATCACCAATAACACTAAGCTTCTCTCTTATATCCATTAAGTAGATGTCTTGACGAAAGTCCAAGTTCATCGTTGCTCGCCGATTGTTAGAAGTGTTCGCATCTCAATCTTCAATAGCTTGCCTCGCTAGCAATGGTGCTTTCATAAAGCTCGACTGAGGCACTTAATAGTTCGACTATAACCCATAGATTAGTTTCTAAATCAGCTTCCAATGACAGCCTGCGTCACTCATCTATGATCAATTTCTATGTGAAAATAAAACTCAAATTAAAGCATTACTTGCTCCACATAGACGGTGAGATAGATCACTTTCTAATTAGGCTTTCTCCAAATGATAAAGGCTGAATCTATTGCAAACCTCAATAGTTTCTCCACTAAACGACCCATTATTATCAAACTTGGTTGAGTCTCGATTCGGTAATTTAAAGGCCTTCACCGTTCACGAAGCACAAAATTCTTAAAAGCGTTTGACATATAATCTGCTTGTGGAATAGCCGACATTACGTTCCCTCCTAGCTTCATTGCAGATCGGTAGTACATTTTAACGCTGAAACTTACATAATTGAACAGCGCTCAATAGGCGAACAAAGGACATTACTATGCCTAACTCTTCCACCGGGAGCATCGGCTTTATAGGGCTAGGCGCTATGGGAGCTCCCATGTGTCACAACCTTGCCCGAAAAGCGTCGGTGCCTGTTATCGCTTTTGATCTCGACCATAACCGCATCGATCAAGCAGTTGACTACGGCGCTATCGCTGCTGACGACCTTGCACACGTAGCAACAGCAGATTTAATCTTCGTATGCCTTCCAGGAGAATCAGAAACTCTGGAAGTATGCATTGCAAACGATGGCCTCCTGCAACATATGACTCCTAACAAGACTCTTGTCGATTGCACTACCACAACGGTTAGTTCTAATCATTTGATCGCTAGTGAGCTCAATAACGTAGGCGTCAATTTTGCTGATGCTCCTGTCGCTCGCGGTGTGCTCAACGCAGTTGAGGGCACACTCTCCATTACCGTAGGCGCTTCAGCAGAGACTTTTCGTCTGATCGAAAAATGGCTCTTGCTAATGGGCACCGAAATATCACATTGCGGGCCAATTGGAAGCGGAACGGTAATGAAGCTCGTAAACAACATGGTCTTATTTCAGAATGTTTCAGCACTTGCCGAGGCCATGGCGATTGCAACGCGAGCCGGAATAAACCGAAATGACGTTTTTAAATATCTTTCGTTAGGGTCCGCTGACAGTTTCGCTCTCAGGCGCCATGGAGAGCATATGACTAGTGGTCAATATCCAACTGACAGGTTCCCCACGACTTATTCCCACAAAGATCTTGGGTACCTTCTTGATTTAGCTTCAGAGCTTGGCGTAGATGCAGCCGGTGCGTCCTTAGTTCAAGATAGATTCGAAGAGGTGATTAGGCGCGGTCTAGGAAATTTGTATTCACCTGTCATCTACCGACTATTTGAGGATGAATGATGGTGAGTACATCTCTAATAGACACGGCAAGATTCGTCTCAGACCACGAGCTGTTTCCAAGGGCCATTGAGGCAGACGTTTCTGGTTTAGTGCCAAGTCAACAACTAGACATTCTAAAATCGGTCGGGCTTTACGGGCTGTTTTCACCTTCACATGTTGGCGGCGCTGGCGTAGACATAGCGACGCAACACCAGGTAGTAGAGATCCTCGCAAGCGGGTGCTTGACCACTACGTTCTGTTGGGTTCAGCATGGAGGTGCCTCCAAAGCAGCCGCTAACGCCGAAGGGCCTATGAAAGACGAATGGGCGGATCGTCTCGCGTCCGGCGAAGCAAGAGGTGGAGTGGCTTTTGCTCATTTAGTGCGCCCAGGCCCTCCTACGCTTGTTGCTGAAAATAAATCAACTGGTTGGCATTTCTCAGGTACTGCGCCCTTCGTCACCGGTTGGGGAGATATCGATGTCGTTCTTGTTGCGGCACGTCATGAAAATAAGATTGTCTGGGCATTAGTCGAAGCAAACGAAACAAATTGCATTCGTACTAGATCTCTTTCGTTGGCCGCTCTTAACTCAACACATACTGTTGAACTTTCTTTCGATTCTCTTTACGTAGATCAAACTCAAGTCACTCAAATACAAGAATTTGATTCCTGGTACCTGCAGTACCAATCCGGTTTACGAGCTAATGGGTCACTTGGCCTTGGAGTTACTAGCAGGGCGTTGAGCTTATTGGGTCCATCTGCTCTTGACAATGAGCTCATAGCCACGCGTTCTATGCTGGACGGAGCATCGGTATCCGAGTTACCAGCAGCGCGAGGGCGGCTAGGCGATTTGTGCATACGCTCCACATCTGCGCTGCTAGCTTCGCGTGGGGGCTCAGGAATGATCGTTGATCAACATGCGCAACGACTCGCTAGAGAGGCTCTCTTTCTTCTAGTGCAAGGACAGACACCAGAAATTAAGAAAATTCATGTTGAACGGTTGACCCATTCGAATA
>DMOB01000324.1:0-4696 GCA_003452475.1 Acidimicrobiaceae bacterium
ATTTCGGTTCGCTTGGATCAGAAAATACTTCAGACGCTATACCAGCGATTGTGAAAGAATCGAGACGCACAGCAGCGGTCACAACTGTGGACTTCGTGAAAGAAACCGAAATTGATGGAACTCTTGGCTTCGGCCATGTGGAACGCCTTCCCAACCTTTCGACAGGGATTGTTACTTGGTTGCCTCAGCCGGGAAGCGTCATCGATTTCGGAGACGTGATCTACAAGATTGACGACGTGCCCGTTATTCTTCTGAGCGGTGCAGTTCCAATGTTTCGGAGTATAGATGCGACTACGCCTGCAGCTCTTGACGTCGTCCAGCTTCAAACTCATTTTCTTGAGATGGGATTCACTGATTCTTACCCGGTGACAAGGTCAATGCATGATCTCAATGAAGATCGATATGTAACCGATGTAAAGGATGCTGATATCAAAGATTGGCAAGAGTCGGTCGGAGTTGAACCAACCGGTCGTGTTAACAAAGGACAAGTTGTGTTTCGGCCAGAGCCTATTCGAGTTGATGCTGTGACTGTTCAATTAGGCCAAGTAGTGAATGGCGGAAGCCTCATTGATGTCAGCGGAGTGCGCAGAGTGGTAACGGCTCAACTCGGTACTGATTTAAGTGGTCTAATCGCTATAAATGACACTGTTGAAGTTGAACTGCCTGATGGCAAGCTTGTCGAAGGAAAAACGACTTACGTAGCTGATACTGTTACTCGACTAGTTCAGGGTCAGCAGGAGACCACTTACCTTGAAGTAGCAATTGAGTTGGTTGGATCAGGAACTTCGTTCGATCAAAGCCCTGTGACCGTCAAAGTCGAAGAGATTTTAGCGCGACGAGTAAATGCAGTTCCAATATCATCACTTCTCGCGTTGGCAGAAGGTGGTTACGCAGTAGAAGTGTCTGAACCTAATGGCACTGTCAAACTAGTGGGAGTGGAGTTAGGGACCTTTCATGGGAACCAGGTGTCGATCTCCCGAGGGCTTAAGTCAGGACAGTCAGTGATCGTTCCATGACGCAAGTAAAAACTCCCGCAGTGATGGAACTTATCGGCGTGCAAAAAAGTTACGCAGGTAATCCGCCAGTTGAAGCGTTACGAGGCATCGACCTAACTATAAATGAAGGTGAATTAATTGGACTGGTGGGCACCTCAGGCTCCGGCAAAAGCACGATGCTTAATATTATGGGCGCCCTAGATCACCCGACAGAGGGAAATGTGCGGATACAAGGGCAAGATTTGAGTGCTCTCTCGGATCGGCAGCTTTCAAGCTTGAGAGGAAGGCGAATCGGTTTCATTTTTCAACAATTTCATTTAATTGCCGGATTGTCTCTCGTCGAGAATGTCGCCACAGGGCTTTTATATCAGGGCGCCAGCCGGTCCCAAAGAATCAAGAATGGAATTAGGCTGCTAACAAAAGTCGGTTTGGGAAATCGGCTAGACCACCTCCCTCATCAGCTTTCTGGCGGTGAACAACAACGTGTAGCCGTAGCGAGAGCGCTCATGGGCGAACCCGCGATTATTCTCGCCGACGAGCCCACGGGAAACCTTGACTCCAAAACCTCTGAGGGAATAGTAAAGCTTTTACACCAACTCAATGAAGACGGAAGCACCATCATCGTTGTCACCCATGACCGAGAGCTTGCTAGCAGCTTTCCTGGAATGGTTACGTTACGCGATGGTTTAGTGGAGAGCGATTCGAGAACCCAATGAACGCAACAATCAACTCCAGCCGTGTGAATCTTAGAGATTCGATTGTTCTAGGTACCCTTGGGCTACGAACACGAAAAACACGAACTCTGTTAACAGCACTCGGCATTGCTATTGGAATAGCAGCGATGATCTCTGTTCTCGGTATTACATCATCCAGCGATGCCCAACTTAAAGCGGAATTAGATGCTCTTGGTCCGAACCTCATAGAGATCACACCGGGGGATTCCTTTACCAGTGCCGAAGTGTCATTTCCAAGCGAAACATCAAAGGTAGTGCAGCGAGTAGGAACCGTAGAATCTAGTGCAGCGGTCTATGAAGTTGAAGCATCAGTTCGGCGCACTGAATTGATCCCCAAGCAACAAACCGGAGGTATGGCCGTTTTGGCTGTCGGTCCCGAGCTGCTTTCCATGATTGACGGTGTCGTAGCTACAGGCAGGTTCCTCGACTCGACAGCGGTAGGCATCCCCCAGGTCGTACTCGGATCAGTAACTGCTGAACGGCTCGGCATTATTAGTGTCTTAGGATCCCCGCAGGTCTACCTAGATGGCACATACTTCACGGTAGTAGGAATTTTAGAGAACGCTCCATTGGCTCCCAATATCGACCGAGCAGCACTAATTGGAGTAGAAGTGGCTACTGAACTGTTTGGCTTGCAGCTTCAACCTAGTCTCGTGTATGCACGCGTTAGCGAAAAGCTACTTGATGATCAACGACGTTTCGATGAAACGAGATCTGTAATTGCGGCATCTGTTTTGCCTAACGCCCCCAGTGAAGTGTTAGTGAGTCGCCCTAGTGACCTTCTGGTAGCTCGCGCGAGCACCCAAGACGCGTTCACCGGACTCTTATTAGGTTTGGGAGCTGTAGCTCTGCTTGTCGGTGGAGTTGGAATCGCAAACGTAATGGTTATCTCTGTAATCGAACGGCGAACTGAAATAGGAGTTCGTCGAGCTCTTGGAGCGTTACGTAGACATATCCGACTTCAATTTGTTTGCGAGTCAGCCTTGCTTGCTGCTCTTGGCGGACTTGGTGGAGTTCTTTTAGGGGCCATGATCACTATTGCCTATGCTCGTAGTCAAGATTGGATTGTTTCGATCTCGATTAGCTCGCTTGGGGCCGGACTTGGGTTAGCTATTGTTATTGGTTCTATTGCTGGTTTGTATCCCGCTGCTCGCGCAGCTCGCCTTGATCCGGCTGAAGCCGTGCGCCCAAGGGTCTAACTCCAGGCTTTAAAAATAAGGCCTCAGTGTAGACCAGGGATTCGTTTGCGCTTTAAAAATTATAGGAGACCGAAACTGTAGAAATTTCTTTGAGCATGTTGATGCGGTAGGAGCATTGACGAAGCATCGTCTCATCGATCTTTCCACTTGTGTAATACTGCTCGCATGTCATCTGCCCCGGTCATGAATATCGATCCTGCTGATTTTTGGCGTGACCCGTACCCAACTCTTGCCGAAATGCGTTCCGTGGCTCCAATTTGCTACGTGCCAGAGATTGGGGCAACGCTAATAACCCGTCGAGATGACATCCATACCTGTGAAAAAAACGTAAGCGTCTTTTCTTCGGATCAACCGAGCGGGCTTATGAATGCTCTCATGGGGCGCAACATGATGCGAAAAGACGGGGAAGAACACAGAAAAGAACGGTTCGTTTACTACCCAACGATCTCGCCAAGAAAGGTTGAACAACTTTGGGCTGAACTTTTTGCGGAACTTACGAGCACGATTTTAGATCGATTTGCTTCGTCAGGCTCAACTGATCTTGTTCCCGATTACGCGATAGCTACGAGCGGAGAGGCGCTAAAAGCGATGACTGGATTAGTTCAGGTGAAGTTCGAGGATCTTGATGCCTGGAGCCAAGCAATGATCGATGGTGTCGCGAACTACATAGGGGACCCTCTCATCGAAGCGCGTTGTGTGTCTGCAACAGAATCGATCGATCTCGCTATCGATCAACGTCTGGCAGACATTCGGGAAAAGCCTGATGCAAGTTTACTTTCAGTGATGACCCAAGCTGGTATGCCAGAGGAAATGGTGAGAGCAAACATCAAATTAACTATTTCTGGTGGACAAAATGAACCCCGTGACGCTATTGCCGGGGCTATCTGGGCTCTCCTGGAACACCCTGACCAACGTGAACTAGTGACTTCAGGAGCTGTGTCCTGGCAGCAAGTCTTTGAAGAGTATTGTCGGTGGATAGCCCCTATTGGAATGTCGCCTCGCCGGATAGCGACCGAACATTCTTATGGCGGAGTCGAATTCGAAACCGAAGACCGGGTCTTCTTCATGTTCAGTTCAGCTAATCGCGATGAAAGCCATTTCGACCACCCCGATGACTTTAACGTGACGCGAGACACCACCGCTGCTTTAACTTTCGGCGCAGGACCACATTTCTGCGCTGGCGCTGCTGCCTCGAGAAGTCTCGTTGGTGATGTAGCGCTCCCAAAAATTTTTGAGCGTCTAGAGGGACTCCGTCTGGACGCTAATGCTCCAGCGGTTGAATTCAGAGGGTGGGCGTTTCGCGGGCCCCTCTCGGTCCCAGTGCTCTGGGGAAATGGTAGCTAAGTCATCCTTGTAAACCCCATGGCTATTAGCTTTGCTGGCAACCACAGAAGCAGAGTTGAATGGTCTTCTCATCATGCTAATGATTGTTAATCTCACCCATAAAGCTGCATAAACGAAAGCTTTTGCTTCTGTTCTGAATCGCATGGAAACACTATGCGCTGAGACTAAATTCCTCCTAGTCCAAAATTTGTTGGTTGCGTCTGCGTCTGATGTTGTTAGTACCTCTTCCAGAAGTTAGCTTGACTATCGGCCATTTTTCTTTGGTCGTGAATGCGCACTCTTGGAGATATGAAGGTTAATGAATAGAAAACGTTGGGCATTCGCAAGCTTTTTTAATACTGCGGTCAGGTTACTTGTCATCGCTCTGTTTGCTGCTTCATGTGGAGTCGGCGATGATTCGACGGCTAGGCAAAGAAACGCCGCT
>DMOB01000049.1:0-5093 GCA_003452475.1 Acidimicrobiaceae bacterium
ATACTTGAAGAGCTTGAGAGTATTCCGGTTCTCGAAAGTCCGCCGGGTGATAATGAATCTTCTTTGCCTTTGGCAGGTGTCAAGGTGTTGGATTTTATGTGGGCCTTGGCTGGTCCGGCCGCTACGCGAACCCTTGCTGATTTTGGAGCAACTGTTATCAAAATCGAAAGTGAAACAAGACCGGACGTGCTTCGCGGCGTTGGGCCTTTTCGAGGAGAAGAAGGTGATCCGGAAGGCTCATTCCAGTTTCACTCTCTGAATGCTGGCAAGCTAGGTCTCGGATTAGATCTAAATAATCAGGAAGCGAAAGCAGTGCTCGAAGATCTGGTTCGATGGGCGGATATTGTAACGGACTCATTTTCCGCAGGCGCTATGAAAAAATGGGGCTTAGATTATGACGGTTTACGGGCAATTAATCCCAACATAATAGCGGCATCATCTTGTCTAATGGGACAAACAGGTCCGATGGCTCATTACGCAGGGTTCGGGACTATGGCCGCAGCAATAGCCGGTTTCTACCCAGTCACAGGTTGGGCCGACCGGATGCCTTCAGGACCGTATAGCGCCTTCACTGACTACGGTTCACCGCGATTCACTGTTCTAGCCCTGGTAGCGGCGCTACATCACCGACAAAAAACTGGAGAAGGACAATACATAGATTTTTCTCAATTGGAGGGTGCTTTACACTTCCTTGCCCCAGCACTATTAGATAAGGAAGTGAACGGAGTAGTAGCAACCAGAATGGGAAACAGAGATGCAGTTTTTGCCCCTCAGAACGCTTACCCGTGTATAGGTGATGATGCATGGGTTGCTGTTAGTTGTGAAACTGATGAACACTGGCGTTCATTATCTCTACTGATTGGATCTGCGGAGATTGCAGATCTGAATGTAGATGAGAGACGAATAAGGCATGATTATCTAGACAAGGTCATTAGCGACTGGACATCTAGTAAAAGCGTTGCAGATGCAGAGAAGGAACTCATCGCTGCTGAAGTTCCCGCCCACCGTATTCTTGGAGTTGATTCTATTTCTGAAGATGATCAACTACAGTTTAATGAAGCTTTTATCGAAGTGGCTCATGGCACTTGTGGAACATCTTGGGTCGAGTCGACACCGATCAAGTTGTCTGCGACGCCAGCGATAGTCACTGAAGCGGCCCCCACTTATGGTCAACACAGCTTCAAAGTTCTTACAGAAATTTTGAATTATTCAGAAGACCGTTTCGTTGAGCTTGCGGTTTCAGAAGTTTTGAAGTAACTACCAAATGGCAGCGGACTTGAAAGGTGGCTGGTAACTGTGCCAGAAACAGATTTTAAACGACCAATTGGGATTATGTTCAACACGGATCGAATGTCGGGCATAGATCTGGTTGATTTCGCTAAACGATTAGAAGATCTGACAGTCAACACCATTTGGGTAACAGAGTTATTTGGTCGCGAACCGTTTGCCACTGCGGGTTTCCTACTGGCTCGTACTGAGTTCATCCGTGTTGCTACTGGAATCGCGAATGTATATGCGCGAGACGCTGTCGCAGCAGCCGCAGCTGGGCAGACTCTAACCGAATTTTCCGCTGGTCGTTTTGTCTTAGGGCTCGGCGTTTCGAACTCTGGTCTAGCATCGCAACGAGGACATGTCTGGGAGCCACCAGTCAAAAAACTAGAGACGTATATTGATAGAGTGAGACATTCGCAAATCACAATTCCTGGTGATCAAGCGACACCTCTTCACGTAGCCGCTCATGGGCCAAAAATGTTAGACATGGTTATCCCCAAGGTGGATGGAATTAGTACTTTTTTACAGACCCCTTTACACACACAAAATGTCAAAGCACAATTAGAGGACAGTACAGAACTGAATGTTTCTCAAATGTGTTTGCTGTGCGAAGACCCTTATGAAGCTCGCCGTCTAGCTCGTAAAGCTCTCGCGTTCTATATGACACTTGAGTACTATCACCGGGCATGGCGGAAGTTAGGTTTTTCGGATCAAGACTTTGAGAATGGCGGAAGTGACGCTCTGATCGATTCGCTAGTGGCTTGGGGCTCACGCCTTGATATTTTGACTAGGATCGATGAGCATCATTCTGCTGGGGCTACAGAAGTTGTGGTAATTCCTTTGAATCCCGAAGGCGGCTCACACCCACATTGGCCCCTCATCAATGCGATTACAGAATAGCTCCTAGAATGATACGCACGAGAGAGAGGTAGGAACATTGACGGGTAGACCAAGAGCAGTCGTCGCAAATTTACCGGCCTATAAACCAGGTAAGTCAGCGGAACAATCAGCTTCTGAACACAATCTAGATGAAGCGATAAAACTTGCTTCGAATGAAACATCGTATGGGCCGCTACCGAGCGTCTTAGCCGCTGTAAGCGATGGAGCTGGGCTTCTCAATCGCTACCCAGATCATCGTGGCTCAGAAGTGCGGTCCGTCTTGGCAGCCAGGTTGAATGTGGAAACCAGTCAGGTCACACTAGGTTGTGGCTCTGTCGGCCTACTTCAGCAATTATTTTTAGCCTACATTGACCCGGGAGATGAAGTTGTCTATCCATGGCGCTCATTTGAAGTGCACCCTCTGTTTTCAGCGATCTCGCAAGCAGTTGCTCTAGCCATACCTCTTGTCGATCAAGCTTTTGATTTAGATGCAGTCTCTCGTGCCATCACTTCGAAAACGAAGCTAGTGATCTTGTCCACTCCGAACAATCCGACGGGCACGGTTTGCTCTACTGGCGATTTAAAGCGTTTCCTAGAATCTGTCCCGCAAGATGTTGTTGTAGTAATCGACGAGGCTTACCTTGAGTTTGTAACCGCTTCAGATGTCGAAGATCCAGTTAATGCGATACTGCCATTTTACTCAAATGTTGTCGTTTTTCGAACGTTTTCAAAGGCATACGGCCTTGCAAATTTGCGTGTTGGTTATGCAGTGGGGAGTGTAGAAATAATAAGTGCGCTAGACAAAGTGGCATTACCGTTTTTGGTTAATGGTCTAGCCCAAGTGGCTGTCTTGGCTTCATTGCAGCCCGATGCATCAGCTGAGCTGAAGGTTCGAGTCGATGAGGTAGTTAGGGAACGGACTCGGGTAACTGACTTGTTGACGGGCGCTGGTTGGCCTGTTACTCCTAGCCAAGCCAACTTTGTCTGGTTGCCGATAAAAACAGAAGCAGGACCTCTGTTCCAAGCATTAGAAGCAAAAGGAATCGTAACGAGACCTTTTGAAGGTGAAGGACTACGAATCACGATTGGTACACCCGAGGAAAATAATCGGTTAGTAAACGCTATCGGAACTTGTTGACGTCCCTATGAAGGCGCGTCGATTAAAACATTCATAATGGAGATGAGATAATGCTTATTAATGGCGAGTGGACGGACGCTCGGAGCGGTTCGAGTTTTGAAGTTTTGAACCCGGCAACTGGAGAATCAATCGGGTCTGTTGCGGATGGCGGCGCGGAAGATGCATTACTTGCTATTGCGGCGGCTCATGATGCCTTCAAAAGCTGGAGCAAGACCACCGCATATGAAAGGTCCGCCGTCTTGTACCGAGCTTGGGAAATAATGGTCAGCCGATCGGATGAACTAGCCCAACTTATGACAGTCGAGCAGGGTAAGCCCCTTAAAGCAGCTAAGGCTGAAGTTAAGTACGCTTCTGATTTTTTACTGTGGTTTGCTGAGGAGGCGAAGCGCGTTGTAGGTGAGTGGCTCCCGTCTCAGCGCCCGGATCAGCGATTTTTGTCAGTGAAAGTCCCGGTTGGTGTGGTGGCAGCAATAACGCCATGGAACTATCCAATTTCAATGTTGACGCGCAAAATTGGTCCCGCTCTTGCGGCTGGATGCACAGTTGTTCTTAAACCCGCTGAAGCAACACCGTTGTGCGCTAAAGCGACTCTTGACGTGCTCACAGATGCCGGACTCCCACACGGAGTACTTAATATGGTCACCACATCAAACCCTGCTCCGGTTGGAGACATATTCACTAGTGACCCAAGGGTTGCCAAACTTACCTTTACCGGGAGCACAGCGGTTGGAAGAGTTCTTGCTGCGAAAGCGGCTTCGAACCTCCAAAGAGTTTCAGTGGAGTTAGGCGGCCACGCTCCGTTCATAGTTTTTCCCGATGCAGACCCCGTTCATGCTGCGAAAGGAGCTGCTGCGTTAAAGTTTTTGAATGCAGGCCAGGCGTGTATCAGTCCGAACCGACTCTATGTGCCATCGTCTCTTGCCGATTTATTTCAAGAAACTCTTTGTAGTCGTGTCGAGAGACTTCAGACCGGAAACGGCTTGCACGACGGTGTGGGGGTTGGGCCGCTGATTAACGAAGTCGCTGTGGCTAAAGTTGAGACGCAAGTGGAAGATGCTAGAAGCAAGGGAGCGGGTATTCCTGTCGGAGGAATGCGTCTCGTTGATGGCGAACATCGTAATGGCCATTTCTATGCGCCGACTGTTTTGACAGATATAAAGCCTGAGATGAAGATCTACAGAGAAGAGACTTTCGGTCCAGTGGCACCGGTGATTACCTATGAAGACCCCGAACAAGTAATCGAGATGGCGAACGACACTAATTACGGCCTCGCAGCTTACGTGTATACCAAGGAAATAGGGGTCGCTATGCGAGCATTCGAAGGGTTGCGATTCGGCATAATTGGTATTAATGATGTTAACCCAACTTCGGCTTCTGTCCCGTTTGGAGGTATGGGAGATTCAGGAATCGGACGTGAAGGTGGCCATGAAGGGATTGCGGAATACCTGGAAACCAAAACTGGTGGTTTCGCTATCTGATCGCTCTAGCAACAGTGTTAAACGTTTGGTAGGCGCCTACCTAACCAACTCAATTAATACGTGTTTTTTATGAGTCCGGGCGCTTCGTTTAGAATTAGTTATTCTGCAGGTTTGGCCTATTAAGCCAAATCAGACAGTGTTTTCCATAATCGTTCGACATGTTCTTTTGTCGTTCTGGTCTGTCCAATGGAAACTCGGATCATTGGCTCATCGTTAAGAATCGAACCCGTCCAGTAGAAATTTCCTGTGGCGTTGACCGCTGCCGTCAGCGCTTGTGTAGCGTCCGGACCTGCGGTGCAACGAAAACAAACCAAAGCAAATGGATG
>DMOB01000335.1:0-411 GCA_003452475.1 Acidimicrobiaceae bacterium
GTAAACGCAACGGAGGATTCATCTTCCCCGAGGTCCCAAGTCGCTCAACATCATCTTCAGTCAAAACTAAATGCTGTGGCGTTACCTCGGCGGTGACTCGAAGTCCTTCTAATTTTGCAGCAATAACATGTTCTAGGGCCATCAGCGTAGACATATGCAAGACGTGGTATCGCCCATTTGTCTCACGCGCTAGGTCGATATCGCGTTTAACTATTATCGCTTCAGCTTCTCTAGGTCGACCCTTCAGACCTAACCGGCGCGAAACTACGCCTTCGTTCATGAGACCACCTTCGACCATCTGTGATTCTTCAGCGTGTTGACTAAGCACTGCATCAGGCAAACCACGAATGTCGAGGAACGCCTGACGCATTAGGGCCTCGCCTTCTACCACCCAACCGTCATCAGTGAAGA
>DMOB01000335.1:714-4182 GCA_003452475.1 Acidimicrobiaceae bacterium
GCGCCAACCGTCATCAGTGAAGACGCGTACACCCACCCCATAAAGTTCCTTGAAGTTTACCAGCCTCTCCCCTTCACGATTAACAGTGATCGCAGCCGAACTATGAAGATCACAAGGAACGCCTAGCGATAACGCCTTTATGTCTTCGACTATCGCAACATTATCAATTGTCGGCACCGTATTGGGCATCATGACACAGGCTGTCACGCCTCCAAGTGCCGCGCCTTGTGCACCACTTTGTATATCTTCACTTTCTTCTCCTCCCGGAGTCCGAAAGTGCACTTGAATATCCACTAGACCCGGCATCACGTATGCGCCATCAGCATCGACTGCCTCGCCCTGAAGAGCTAATTCTCCGGGTTGCGCTAACTCAACAATTCGGCCATCGGCAATACCAATGTCGAGGTGCTCATCTGTGTTGCCGTCAACAAGCCGACCACCGGTAATAATTAAATTAGTATTCATGACCTCACCTTACGGGCACAGCCTGACATGAAAGCGAGCTAAGCGCTAACCTTGCGATATGCAAACCGCTAACTCAACCAGAGTTTTAACAGATGCAGATAAATCTAAGTATGTTGAACTTGGGTACCTCTCTCTTGACTCTTTCCTATCGGAAGAGTGGCTTAGTTTGCTGCAAACTACCGCACAAGAATTCGTAGAGCTCAGTCGCACTGTCACAGGATCCGGCAAACTTTTCGACGTAGAGCCCAACCACACTGCTGATGAACCACGAATCCGAAGGCTTAACAGCCCCGTTGACAATCACGCAGTCTTCGAGGAGTTTGCCTTGGCAGGCCCCGCAGCTCAGCTCGCTATCGAATTATTAGGAAGTCCAGTTCGCTTTCACCATTCGAAACTCAACTTCAAATGGGCCGACGGAGGCGAAGAGGTAAAGTGGCATCAAGATATTCAATTCTGGCCACATACCGACTTTACGCCTTTAACTATAGGTATCTACTTGGATGATGTGAGCCAGGAAATGGGGCCCATGGGAGTGCTCCCCGGAAGCCATAACGGTCCTCTACATGACCTCTATGCAACGGACGGTAGTTGGGCTGGTGCGCTCAACGACCAAGTCGTGGAGACTCTGGACATGGATAAGATCAAGTGGTTACAAGGTCCCGCCGGGTCAGCGACGATACACAATTGCTGTCTGATACACGGCTCGATGCCGAACACCGGCGATCGAACACGACCCTTGTTGCTGCAAACATATTCAGCAGAAGGCTCTTATCCGATCTCGGGGATAGGAGCAAATGGTGTTACCGGCGCCAAAAGTGGAACCATAATCGGTGGAAGCCCACGCCAGACGCTTGAAATCGGAGGTCGAGCGATGCATGGAGCACCCGACTGGTCTCGCCAAGGCGCACCAACTATTTTCGGTTCACAGCAAAAGGAAACAAAATAATCGCATGAGCACTATAGAATTCTTCGAACCATTGCGATCGGTGCTTCAGTCTAAAATACCGGATTGCAAAGATCTCCTTAATCTAGAGCGCCTATCTGGTGGCGCCAGCATGGAAACATACCGAATAACTATCGATTCTGACGTGGGTGAGCGATACCTCTGTCTGCGAAGAGGCTCTGGAGGTGTAAATCGAGAAACACCATCTGCTGTAGGACTTGATACTGAGGCCGTTCTTATGAAGGTGGCTAGAGCTCAAGGCGTATCCGAGCCAGAGGTATTCTACGTCTTAACAGCAAATGACGGAATTGGTGTTGGATTCATCATGGAATGGCTCGAAGGCGAAACTCTTGGAGCGCGAATCGCAAGAGCTCCGGAGCTTGGCGCCATCAGAAACAATCTAGCATTTCAGTGTGGACAAGAGCTCGCCAAAATACACGCTATAGACACCGAAGCCACCGGTCTGAACCTACTTCTCAAGACCCTTTCACCAGCTCAGTATGTCAATGAGACCTGGGATAGGTACCGAGCTTGGAACACCCCCCAACCAATGATTGACTACACCGCTCAATGGTTGTTAGCTAATGCACCCGCCGCCGACAGGGCATGTTTAGTTCATAATGATTTCCGTAACGGAAACATAATGGTTGACGAGACCGCGGGACTAACTGCTGTATTAGATTGGGAAACCGCTCACATAGGGGATCCGATGCGAGACCTCGGTTGGATATGCACTAATTCATGGCGGTTTGGTAATCGACATTTACCAGTAGGTGGTTTTGGAGAGTATCAAGACCTATTCGATGGCTACGAATCACAAAGCGGCTACAAAGTAGACCCTAGCCACGTGAAATATTGGGAGGTCTTCGGCTCATTTTGGTGGGCAGTCGGATGCCTAGGAATGGCTGACCACTACCGAACAGGCCCAGACGCTACAGTTGAACGACCAGCGATTGCTCGTAGATCTTCCGAGTGTCAGATTGATTGCGTTAATTTGCTTTTGCCCGGGCCCATAGAAGAAATCGCTGCTGCGAACCAGCTAGATCAATATGACATGCCCACGATCAAAGAACTCCTCGAAAGCGTTAGAGATTTCTTACACGGAGACGTGATGAACGAGACAACTGGAAGGACTTCGTTTTTGGCGAGAGTAGCCGGAAATTCATTGGAGATAGTTCTACGAGACCTTCAGCAAGGATCCGAAATTCGACTTCATGAACGTGACTTGCTTTCGAAACTTCTTGACGCCGCTGAAACTGATGAACTGGGTGATTTACGATGGCGGTTAGTACGAAACCTGAGAAAGGCGAACGTTGACTTAAGCGATCCTGCCTTGTGCCGATATCTGAGGCACAGCGTTGTAAATCAGGTGTCTATTGATCAGCCAAAATATTCTGGTTACAAGTGGGCTATTGACTCCCGAGATCACAGCTAACGTGCATAATTTTTGGGTAACATAGCGTCATGACTGCTCCAACCATGCGCCAAAGCCACTCAATAAATATCAAAGCAAACCCTGAAACTATTTATTCACTTGTTAGCGATCTTTCAAGGATGGGCGAATGGAGCCCTGAAAATATTGGGGGCGAGTGGATCGAAGGCGATCCAGGCGCAGTTAACTCAAAGTTCTCGGGGAACAATAAGTTGGGTGACTTTGAGTGGACAGTTGATATTCGCGTCTCGAAGGCTGATGTCAATGAACACTTTGAATTTATCGTTGACCCAGATAATGAAGAAGGGCCCTTTGTAAGGTGGGGCTATCAAATAGTAGAACTCGAACAAGGCTCTTTAGAGTTGACTGAGACTTGGGAAATTATCTTGTTACCTGTGAGTCTACGATCGCTAACCGATCGCCAGCTAGCGAATCGGAAAGCCGCAGTCGGTGAAGGCATGCGTGCGACGCTTCAAGGTATCAAAGCATCCGCTGAAGCTTCCTAGTTCTATCCGCCTGGTGAAAATTAACTGTTAGTTCCAGGCGAAATGCAAGCAGAATGATTGGATGTCGGTTACCGTCCAGACGTGCCCAGAAAATATTTGCAAATAACTGACAAGGCTACGAT
>DMOB01000149.1:0-3680 GCA_003452475.1 Acidimicrobiaceae bacterium
ATCTACATTAATTTCTGATGTCTCGCTTGATTTTCGAAGTGTAATTTCAACTGTGCCGTTCGAAAGACCTTTAGAGCCAACTGTGACTCGAATCGGGATTCCCAAAAGCTCGGCATCGGCAAACTTGACTCCGGGACGTGCCTTACGGTCGTCTAAAATAACGTCAACACCTGCATGTCTGAGACCCTCATACAAGACATCAGTTACAGCTATAGCATCAGGCTGATCTATATTGAGCAGCGTAATGACGACAGCGAATGGGGCAACAGAGAGCGGCCAAATTAAGCCTTTCTCATCGTGACAGTTTTCGGCGATTGCAGCTACAGCTCTCCCTATGCCAATTCCATAGCTGCCCATTACCGGGGCGACAGCTCGACCATTCTCATCGAGCACCGAGATGCCCATAGCCTGTGAGTATTTCTGTCCGAGTTTAAATATGTGTCCTGCCTCTATGCACCGAATGATCTCAAGTTCAGCGTTGCATTCGATACATCTTTCTCCTGCGGTAACTTCTCGTAGATCATGCCATGCACTCACATGGATATCACGACTTATATCTACACCCCCTAGATGCCAATCATTTTCGTTCGAACCGGTAGTCATGTTGGTTCGCCCGTCTAGCCCGTGGTCCGCGTATATCGGCAGGTCTAGCACGCCAACGGCGCCGAGGCTTCCTGGCGAAGCACCAAGAGTTGCGACTATCTCTTCCGGGTTGGCAGGTCGAATGTTCATTGCGGATACGGAGTCTTGAAGTTTTTGGTTATTTAATTGATGATCTCCGCGAAGTAGGACCAAACTCACTACATCATCGATTACTACTACCAACGTCTTTATTTGTCGCGAAGCTGGGGCTTCTTCGTGCATCTCAGCAAGCCCGCTAATTGTGCGGATACCAGGTGTCGCGATGCGAAAAGGTAGATCTGGTCCCGGTTCGTCATCAGAAGTCTCAAGAGCAGATGTTCCTCGTTCGACATTAGCCCGATAATCACAACTTAAGCACCGAATAACATCGTCTTCGCCAGCGGGAGATGGAACCATAAATTCGATGCTGGATGAACCGCCCATTGACCCCGATGATGCTTGGACAGGTAATGCCATAATTCCGAGCTGACTAAATATTTTTACGTAAGCATCATGATGTAATGTGAAAGACTTGTCGAGCCCTTCTTGGTCAAGATCAAAGCTGTAAGAATCCTTCATCGCAAATTCCCTAACTCGCAAAAGGCCGCTCTTTGGTCGAGGTTCATCGCGGAATTTTGTCTGAATTTGGTACCACGTTTGAGGTAGCTCTTTGTACGACTTAACCTCAGTGCCCAATGTTGAAAAAATTTCTTCATGGGTCATGCCGAGGGCTAGATCAACGCCACTTCGATCCTGCAAGCGGAACATTTCATCGCCCATGACATCCCAGCGGCCGCTTTGCTGCCAGATAGTAGCTGGGTGCATTGCCGGTAGTAGAAACTCCTGCCCACCAATTGCGTCCATCTCTTTTCGAACGATGTTCGCGACTTTGTTGTGTACTTTTAACCCCAATGGAAGCAGGCTGTAGTGGCCAGAATGTAATTGTCGAATATAACCACCTCTGACTAACAGCTTGTGGCTCACTGCTTCAGCGTCAGCTGGTGCATCTCTGAGTGTTGGAATAAAGCTTTGGGACCAGCGCATGCTCACACACTAGAGCAGAAATTCAACTTTTCGGTTATCCAACGGCTAATCGAATCAAGACGACAGAAGAGATCACCGACCGTAAATCGTGCTAACCCAACCATTCTCATATATAGTATAAATTGCTTGGTTCGTGCGTCTCAGTTTCCGGGCACCTGCTTATATTTAATTTTCTGTTTCGTGCGACTAAGAACTGGAAAGTTGAGTTCATTTGGCGAGTTATCGGTGTTGAACCGCCGAGAGATAGTCCCGAACGCCTGAGTCTGTGCGGAAGGGGATTGGAGCACCGTAGGTGCAAAATATTGTGGTTAAAACTCAACGTGATTCAACCGGAAGCGACTCTATTGGTCCCTCTGCGTCTATAGCTTCATCGAACCTATCTTGGGAAGAGTTCGCAGTTCTAGTTCGCGCTGAAGCAGAGGCGTATATAACTACAGCTCAGTTAGATGCCTTAAAATCAGATCTCCCAAGGTGGCAGAAGGTCCTACTCGACTTACTTGAGGACGCAGAAGATAAATTACTTGCGGTTCAGCAAATCAAAGGTAGTACCAGAGAACAGGTAGTTAATGACTTTGAAGCCGAACTTAATACGTTGGCGGTGGCATTTCAAAGGCTCACTGGGGCATCTCTTGAGGACGAGCCTGCAGTTTCCGTAGTTGGCCCAGCCGAACCGGACGTGGTTACCGGAGAACCAGAGCCTTGCCAACTTCAGCTTTCATGGGCTTCTGGAAAAATTATCGCGTGGGCTGCAGGTTGCAATAACGTGCCAGAAGCATCAGAACAGGTACTGGATCGACTACTTGCGACCGGGGCCCCCAAGGACGCCTGGAAGAATAGTCGGCCGGTATTTATTTCCTCTGAAATCAAAGCGCCCGCACTGAGTGCTGACGTTACGGATGTTTTAGGTTGGCTCGTACCGCTTGTTAAGACACCCACTGAAGAACTAACAAAGCGAAAATTCTTCATACCTACGGACCTTCTAGATCCTGACGAACAGCCAGACACTGATCTCGAACCAGAATTATCAGGCGACCCGCTCGGGATGAGCGCTCGCTGGCTCAGCCTAGTCGCTATAGCAGCCGTTGAACTTGTAGCCCAAGGGAGAACCGTACCTCGCCTCCAACGAATACGAAAACGCAGAAATAAGAAGCATCGTGGTGATAAGGGCGACTTTGCGGTGCAATGGATGCCAGGCATCATTAGCCAGGAGAAATTGAAGAGCTTTGCAGACTCGTTACCCGGAGCGGTAAGCGCCGCAGATCCTGGACCAGACGCGAGAGCCCTAGTTCAGTCAGCGCTAGGTGGAATGGTTAATGCAATCGTTAGAACAGCAGCCCAAAGGCTAGACGTTCCTGCAGCTCCGCATGAACCCACAACTAAAGACGAGCTTTCTGAAGCATTTTTAGCCCGGCTTGGAGGTCAACAGTTCCAAGCAGCGGTGCCTGCTGGTTCCGATCTAGCGCGAAACCTTGATCAATGGGCAAGACCAGTAACTGCGGTCGCCAAATATGCATTGGTAGTGCAACTTGATGAACCAGATGACTCCGGAAACTGGCACCTCAAAGTGCTTTCTCCGGGCCCAGACAATCATCTTGATCCAGTCGAGGTAGCGCTGGTCAGTGGGTCGAACACACGCAGGACAGAAGTCAAAGGACAGCTAGCAAGAATGGAACGCTTACTGCCGGCTCTACTACGTCCCGGCGGTCGCCGCCGGGGAGAGGTTGTTCTTGCTCAAGACGAAGCCTGGGAATTGATGTCAGTTACCGGGCCAGCTCTTGAATCAGCCGGTTTCGAAGTTCGGGTGCCCTCGCTTTCTCGCCGCCGGCCGGCCGCAGCGCTCCGCCTAACAGCAGACGATAACGAAAGTCTCGTTGGGGCCCAGCAACTCACAGCAGTGAGTTGGACGGCTATGTTTGGTGATGTCGAGTTGACCGCGGCGGATGTACAAAGGTTGGCCTTGCAGGCGCGGCCTCTTGTCCAATCTCGTGGTAAGTGGGTTGCGCTAAACCACGCCG
>DMOB01000323.1:0-7830 GCA_003452475.1 Acidimicrobiaceae bacterium
AGCATCAAAAAACTCGTTAGCTTGAGTTATAGCTAACGTGTCTTTGCCTATAGTTCCTGCAGCTCGAAAGAGCAGAGAACGCAGCTCTCGATCAAGTGCTGGCTCACCATCGACTGCTTCGAAACCAAGAATCCCAAGAGCTGTTGTGCTCAAGTCCCGAACAAGAATTGACAGACGTGTTCTTCCGGCCGAGTCAGCTATAGAGTGCAAGTGGCCTAAGGCCGCTAAAATTTTTTGCCATACTCCAAGATCTGTTTCAGAAGCTAGGTTCGTAACAAGTGCGATGAAACGCCCAGCCGAGACCTCGCCCGCAAGAACAGACGCAAACGTATCGTTAACTAGGCCGTAGCGTTCGCTTGCGGAGGCTACGTCCAAGGCTCGAGTAGAAAGATCAGCCAGAAGCGCGCTGTCATAACTGACTCGATAGAAACCGTGCCCACCTGCATTCACAATCACCCAGGTTGGGCTGATATCAAAGCTAACCTCGATTGTCTTTTCTGCAAGCAGAAGTCTTTGTTCAACTAATGCGCCATTTACGAGCGCTTTAATAATAATTGGGACATGCCAAAGTTTGTTGCTTGGCTCTTGGGCGTATGAAAATTGACGTTGACTTAGTCGGATTCCATCAGTAGTGCTAGCTACGGAAACCACTGGATGACCACCTTGAAAGATCCAGCTGTCCATAGCCGCTCGCACAGGCGTAGCCGTCGACTCCTCGAGAGCATCCCAAAGATCTGTCGTCGTCGTGTTTTTGTATGAATGTGTTGTGAGATAGTTGTTAACACCCTTACGAAAGTTGCTTTCACCTAAAAATTGTTCGAGCATTCTGACTACTGATGCTCCTTTCTCATAGGTCAAAATGTCGTACATTCCTTCCGCGTCTTCGGGAGAAACAACTTCGAATTCAATCGGCCGTGTTGAACTGAGAGCGTCGGTGTCGAACGCAGCTCCTTTCTCGAGGCTGAAGCTATCCCAGCGACGCCATTCTGGTTTGAAGGCATTTGTAGTTGCGACCTGCATAAATGTGGCGAAAGCTTCTTTTAACCAAATTCCATTCCACCAGTCCATAGTCACGAGGTTGCCAAACCACATGTGGGCAATTTCATGAGCTATCACATCGACTATCCTCGTGAGCTCTGCTTGTGTCGATCGGCCCGGATCTGCAAGTAAGAGGGTTTCTCGAAAAGTGACACAGCCGAGATTTTCCATTGCTCCAAAAGCGAAATCTGGGACAGCGACAAGGTCTAGCTTCCCTGCGGGATAATCGATACCATAGTAGTCAACTAGCCACCGAAGCGAAAACTCGCCGGCCTCTAAGCCGAATGCTGTCAATTCAGCCTTTCCTGGTACATGAATTATGCGTAGCGGAACTCCATCAACGTCGATTGGTTCTGTTGCTTCCAAATCGCCGATGATGAAGGCGACAAGGTAGGTAGACATTGACATCGTCGGTGCAAAACTATCTTTACGTCTTCCGTCGCCAAGGTCAACAGAGTTAGTTAACTCGCCGCAACTAATCGCCATAAGGTTGGAATTGACAATAAGGTCAACTTCAAATGTAGCTTTAAAATCAGGTTCGTCGAAGCACGGGAAAGCTCTTCGAGCATTAGTCGATTCAAACTGAGTTGTAGCTATGGTGTGTTCTTTGCCATCTTGATCAGAGTATGTAGAACGGTAGAAACCTCGAAGTTTATCGTTTAAAATTCCGTCGAAGTTGCAACTTATTGATGCCGTGCCGCTTGCCAGATTTTCGGGGAACTCAATTGTTACTCTCTCGCTTTCGGAGTCAAAGCTAAGATTTGAAGCTTCTATTCGGTTCTCTTGAACGAAGAAACATTGCGTAATATCTAATTCAGCAGCATTTAGAACGACAGTGCTAGTTGGTCCTTCGACCTCAACGTGAATGATTACTGAACCTGAAAAAGATGCGGACTGAAGATCCGGTTCAAGAGACAATTCATAACGATAAGGTCGAATGTTGCGGGGCAATCGATATTGGTTTTGCTGAGTCACCTGCTCGACACTAGCGGGCTATCATTTAATGTCTCGTTAGAGTAGAGCATGGATATGGATTTTATTTTTTGAATTGAAAGTGAGTTCGGTGGGTAATAGCGCTGGTGACAAGGATAGATCAGACAAACAGCTAGACGTCGTAGGTTTTGGTAACGCACTCGTTGACGTGCTATCTCATCAAAATAATGAATTTCTTGAACGCATCAACGTCGCGAAAGGAGCTATGCACCTTATAGATAGTGAGAGGTCAGCAGAGCTGTATTCTTTGATAACGGAGCGCAAAACTGTTTCAGGAGGATCTGCCGCCAACACTGTGATAGGAGTTGGTTCTCTAGGTGGCTCGGCCGGGTTTATCGGGCGTGTCGCTGATGATGATTTAGGAGATATTTTTGCGAAAGATATGGCCAAGCTCAAAATTTTTTATAACACGCCGCGTGCCCCAAGAGAGGACTCAACAGGTAGATGCTTAATATTTGTGACTCCCGACGGTGAGCGGACCTTAAACACTTTCCTGGGGGCTTCGAACGGTTTAACCACGAGTGATGTTGATCTAGGATTGGTGCAACGAGCTAAGATCCTTTTTTTGGAGGGGTACTTGTGGGATTTACCTTGGGCAAAACAAGCTATGGAAGCAGCAGCTTCTGCTGTTGACTTGAATACCAAAGTCGCTTTGACCCTTTCTGATTCATTTTGCGTAGATCGCCATCGTGATTCGTTTCTTAATTTGATAAGTGACCATGTCGATGTTCTTCTGGCAAATGACCACGAAATTTTGTCGCTGTTTGAAACTGAGGATCTCAGTCTGGCTATACAAAGAGCGACAAGTATTGTTTCTCTAGCATCGGTGACTAAAGGCCCAACAGGATCAGTTATTGCAAGTGATTCAGAGATTGTGTCCTTAGAGGCAGCAAATGTGTGCGAAGTTGTCGACAAAACCGGCGCTGGCGATTTGTATGCTGCAGGGTTACTATATGGTCTTGCTCAAGGATATCCGCTTGAGAGATGTGGCAAGCTTGGAGCGATTGCAGCAGGCGAAGTGATATCACATATGGGCCCTCGACCTGAAACGAATTTGAGGCAGCTAGTAGGAGAACTAGCTTGAGAATTAGTTGAACCAAGAAGAAATATCATTGGCAATAGCAGTTAGTCTCTCTCTGCACTGGTGCCGCGCTTTTGCTAGGTCTTTAGTCGTTGAAACGTTTAGATCCCTTACCTCAATATAGATCTTAATTTTTGACTCTGTGCCGCTCGGTCTAATGCAGATACGTGAACCTAAGTTCGTCGAAAATACCAAAAGGTCTGAGTTACCTAAACCTTGGTGACTTAGGTAGTCATCCATAAAAGTGACAGTTTCTGAGCCGATTGACTCAGGTAAATTAGAGCGTAAGGTGATCATTTGACTCTCGGACTCATCGGTTTGCAGTCGTATGTTTAACTGTGTGCTCTCGAAAACTCCGATTTCTAACGCTAGTTCATCCATTCGTTGAATCAGCCCCGAGCCATTTGATTTTAATCCAGCTGCCATTCGGACGAATTCGACGGCGGCTGCAATGCCATCTTTGTCTAGAACTAAATCATTGACCGAATACCCTAACGCTTCCTCATAACCAAAAATCCATTGTTTGTTAGGCTCTTCAATTACAGGAAGCATTATCCATTTGAAGCCGGTCAACGTTCTTTTGTGTTCTATGTCTCGTGTTTTGCATAGAGCTGCGACGGCATCAGAAGAAACGATACTGCTTGCAGTAATTCGGTTTGCACCGTTGGTTTCACGTGAGCGAAAATCGCAAAGCAATAAACCTATTTCATCTCCGGTTAGTTGACGCCACTTGTTCTTATCTCGAATAGCGACCCCGAGCCGATCAGCGTCAGGGTCATTTGCTAAAATCAAGTCAAGATTATGATGGTTTGCAGTAACGAAAGCCTCGTCGAGCGTTCCGGTTTCTTCGGGATTTGGAAAGGGAAGATTAGGAAACGTCCCATCGGGTTCCCGTTGAGATGGAACAATAATTGGTGGTGTCAGGCCAGCTACAGCAAATGCAAGCTCAAAAGTCTCAGCTCCGACACCACAAAGCGGTGTATAAACAAATTCTAAGGGTTCCGGTGAGTGAGCTCTTCTTTCTATTACTCCTCCTAAATATTCTGAAATCGCTACTCTTGCTTCTATCTTCTTCACTAGCTCTGGAATCGCAAGCTCGTTCGACCTAGGTAAATTGCGAAAGTCCATTAACCGTTGGATTTTTTGGTCGAGGGGCGGTCGGATTTGCAAGCCATCTGACCAGTACAGTTTGCATCCATTATCAGATCTCGGGTTGTGACTCGCGGTGACCATTAGGCCTGCTCCAGATGCGCGACTAGCGACTAACCGAGCCAGAACTGGCGTCGGTATCGGCCCGTCTACCAGTAAGCACTCGATACTCATCGATTGAAAAATTCTCGCAGCATCTAGTGCGTACAAGTCTGATTGGATTCGAGCATCGTAGCCAATAACTATTCCCTTTTGAGCAAGGCCATCGGCTATAAGTTGATTAGCAATTGCTTTTGCGGCGACTCTCATGACTAACCGATTCATAGAACCGGGTCCTGGGCCCATTTTCCCTCGTAATCCTGCGGTTCCAAATCTCAGTGGCTGTCCGAATGCTCTATCGAAACCTTCACTGTCAGAACGGAGTGTTTCAATGTGATTAGCCGTTAATGGGTCTGGGTCAGCATCAATCCAACGGTCTATGACCTCTGAGGTTGTAGCGGAAAGTTCCGTCATAATTAATATGGTGCCTGATTTTCGTTGATTGACAGGTAACTTTGCCTGCGACTATCTGAAATTCCACTATGTTGTTCCCAACTTTTACTTTCCTAATATTTTTTGTAATCGTGTTCGTCCTAAATTGGATGACTCGTCAAAAGCCGTTTTTGTGGAAAATGGTCATCCTCGCTGCCAGCCTAGTTTTTTATGGCTGGTGGAATTGGCGATTTGTTTTCTTACTTGGTACCTCGATCACAATCAACTGGTTTTGCGCTAAGAAAATAAGTGACGAAAGTGCAAAACTTGAAAATTTTTTAGCTCGCCGTTGGATGCAAACTGCTGTTATAGCGAACCTAAGTCTTCTCGGTGTTTACAAGTACTACGATTTTTTTGTTCTAGAAATTTCTAATCGCTTGAATCAAGTTGGTTTTGATATAGGTCTGCCTTTGTTAGACCTGACATTACCAATCGGTATTTCTTTCTTTACTTTTCAAGCTATCAGCTACGTGATTGACGTAGGTAGAGAGGATATAGAGCCGCTGCCCTTATTGGACTTCGCTGTTTACTTATCATTTTTCCCCCAGCTTGTTGCCGGGCCGATTGTACGCGCCTCTGAAATGGCACCTCAAATGTCTACTCGTTCAGATCCTCGATACCTTCAATCTGCAACTGCGTATCGTCTAATCCTTGGTGGTTTATTCAAAAAAGTTGTTATTTCTAGCTACTTGGCAGACGTTATTGTTCAGGATGTTTTTGCCAACCCGTCGAGCTATAGCTCGACGGACATTATGGTCGGCGTCTACGCTTATGCAATTCAAATCTATGCAGATTTCTCGGGCTATACAGATATCGCCATAGGAGTAGCGTTGCTTCTGGGCTTTAGATTCCCACAAAATTTTGATTCTCCATATAGAGCTAAGTCACTGCAAGACTTTTGGCATCGTTGGCATATAACGCTGTCCGCATGGCTCCGAGATTATTTGTACATACCGCTAGGAGGTAGCAGGGGAACGAGAAGAAGGTTATATGCAAACTTGATGCTTACCATGATTTTGGGTGGTCTATGGCATGGGAACAAAGGAACTTTTTTAGTCTGGGGCTTAATCCATGGGCTAGCACTTGTTGTAGAGCGCATTGTTAGTGAACGGATTAATGAGTCTCAGATAAGAAACCCTTTTTCCCCTCGGATCTGGTCTCTGATTCGTTGGATGACAACTTTTCACGTTGTATGCCTAGCTTGGATTTTTTTTAGGGCCCCATCAGTAGGTGATGCGCTAACTATGCTCGGCGGACTTTTCTCCTTCAGGTTCGGTACTGACCTAGTTACAAGTACCTTGTTGTTAGTGATCCTCGGAGCCATTGGAATGCAATTTGTTTCTAAAGAGGTAAGAGAGGTTTTCCAGGCGAAGACGAATGAAGTAAGTGCTCCAACTCAGGCCTTACTCTTTGCCTTGGGCCTTGTATTCATTGACTGGTTGGGCCCTGATGGTGTTGCTCCGTTTATATATTTCCAATTCTGATATGACGAAAAACTAAATGTAACGATGGTAGATGTGTCTCAAGAACAACCCGAAAAACTCGGTACACCGGCGGGTAAGGTATTAGCTTGGGGTCTCTTGGGCTTGCTGCTTGCTTCATTTCTTAATTCTAAAATTTTGTTGGAAGAAGCTCAGTCCAAACCCCTAGGAAGAGATCGGACTCTTTCGATCGCTTTGTGGACGCCGATAGAGAAGGTAGCGGGAAGTCTCGGTTTGACTAGACCGCAAGAACTAATAGATGGTCTACTACGAGGTGAGAAAACTGGTCAGCCTCTAGGCAAATTGCCAGACGAAGACTTCGAAAGCGTGGTAGTCGAGGAGTCAGCCATTCACTCTCAAGGACTTAACACAGAAAAATTAAATTCTGACAGCAATGGCTCAGAGCAAATCGGGGTGTTGGATGAAGCTGACAATCTCTCTGCGGATCCTGAAGTTTCGCCCGGCCCGAGCTCTTCTAACCGTTTGAAACTCTGGATCTTAGGTGATTCGATGGTTCAATTTTTTGGTGAGACATTAGTTGCTTATGCTGAGTCTTCGGATGTGATTGAAGCAGAGTCGGAATCGGTTTTATCTAGTGGTCTTGTTCGCCCTGATTTTTATGACTGGCCAACTCGTGTGACAGAAATAATGCAAGATGAGGATCCGGATGTAGTGGTGATGATGTTTGGGGGGAATGATGGCCAATCTATGTTTGTGCCGCCGACAGCATGGTACGAGACCTTCAGCAATGAGTGGATAGAAGAGTATTCGCGAAGGGTCGGGGAGATCATGGATCTTGTATCAAAAGGTTCGAACCGGTTGGTGATGTGGGTTCCCCAACCGCCGATGAAGTCAGAAGCCTTTGATGACAAAATGAAGCGGCTAAATTTGATTTACGAAAAAGAAGCGCTTAAGAGAGAGCAGGTTTATTTTGTTAAAATATCTGAGCTTTTTAGCGACGAAAATGGCGAATATTCAAAGTATTTAGCTTCTAATGACGGACAGACTGTTGATGCTCGCCTTAGCGATGGCGTACATTTGAGCTCTTTCGGTGGGCAGCGACTGTCTCGATATTTAATGAATGAACTTGGAAAAATCGTTGATCTAAGCGGTGGGCCTGAAACGTCTTGAGACTTAAAATTCTTTGGCTTTCAGCTGCTCTGTCGTTAGGTGCTTTTGGGCTAGTGGGCTCTGTTGCAGCATTTAGAGGAGACACAGTAACTCAAGGTAATCCGTACTTAGCTGCGGATATGAGGGAGTCGATTAACGGCGAGAATAATATGTTTGGGTTTACCGCAGCTGCCCGAAGCTGGAGCGCTCCTGATATTAGATGGCCGGATCTGAGCGCTGGTCTAAATCTTGGTTCCGAAGAGCTTTATTATTATTGGACTAGAGAGAATCATTATTCGGTGCTCCCGAAAGCAACTCTAGCTAGGCCATTACGTATCTATGTGGGAGGAGATTCGATAGCAGGTGGGCCTGCACTCGGTTTCAGGGAGCTAGCAAAAACTAATAAAAATATTTTGTATTTTGAAGACGTAAGAAAGTCCACTGGGG
>DMOB01000314.1:0-3169 GCA_003452475.1 Acidimicrobiaceae bacterium
CAACAATCAGCGGCTGACCTGCCTGTTTTGTAAGGTGTTCTGTCAAAACCTGAAACGGGGTATCAGGATATGTAACGAGAGCATAGGGCCGACCATCAATTAAAGGCGCAATCGAGGCAAACCCGTCATTTCCGAAAAGAATTCTGACCGGATTATTGTAAGACCACATTTTCCCAACCCAATAACTTCTGCGCTTATGAGCGTTTCATGAAAAAGCATGTCTGAAAAATATCTATATATCAAATTGATTATTTCAATCATTCCTATAGACTGCGCCAATGCTTTATACTGCTCTGCGTTCCTTTCACGCCGTTGCAAGTCACGGTGGGTTTTCTTCCGCGGCCCGCGCCTTGAATATAAGCCAGCCAACGCTTTCGTCTCAGGTTAAAGGTTTGGAAGACCGATATGACGTTGAGTTGTTCAGTCGTATCAGGCGGGAGGTCAGGCTAACACCTGCTGGGACCGAACTTTTTCGGACGACATTGCGCCTGATGCAAAACGAATCTGAAGCTGAGGAAATGCTAAATTCGTTCAAAGGGCTGCATTCCGGCTCGCTTCGAATCGCTGCCATCGGGCCATTTCATGCCACAGATATGATTGTCGCCTTCAAGTTACATCATCCTAAGATCAACATCAGCATACAATTAGGAAATTCGCAAAGCAGTTTTGAACGCTTGTTGGCCTATGAGGCCGATGTTGGTTTGATCGCTGAGGTCAACGACGACCCTCGTGTTGTAACGCTTCCCTATAGCTCACATAATGTAGTTGTATTCACGAACTCTGACCATCCATTCTATGTTCGTGACAGCATATCAATACATGAACTGAAAGATCAGAAAGTCGTGCGGCGCGAGATAGGCTCAACGACAAGAGTCGCTATCGAACGCGCTTTGCAAGAACACAATGTGAGGATTGATGTTGTTCTGGAAATCGGTAGTAGGGAAGGCATTTGGAAGTCTGTTGAGCAAGGGCTTGGCATCGGGTTTGTGGCTGATTTTGAGTTTATCCCCCATCCAAATTTGCGAGCCATTCCCATTCATGATGCAGTTATCAGCACTCAGTATTTTCTGGCTTACTTAAAGGAACGGCAATCATCGCGACTAATTCGCGCATTTTGTGAGGTCTCGCAGACTTAGATATTCTGCAGCTTTGTCGTCTTCAGCTCTATAAGATGAACCTCCTCCGATTAAAGTCGAAGGGATCAGTAGTTTAGAGCGCCTGCAGCGCACAGTCACACCTTTTCCGACTGAAGTCGGAGGTTTCAAAACAGATTTTTGGAAAATAAAAAAAGCATCGCGGTTTTACGATTTATTCAGGGATTAAGAGCCGATCTCCAGGTTAGCATTGGTCAGCTAGTTTTGAAAATCCCAAGAACTCAACTTTTGTGGATGTAACCAACTCTAAAAAGGCGCCCACCGTAGGAATATGCAGGCTTTTTTTAAGGCATAAAGCTTCGATATCAGTTTCTATTGCGCTGTCGGATATTGTGAGCACTCTAATCCGAGGATCAGGCCGAATTGAAATTTCGGAAACAACTCCTATTCCGAGGCCCTCAGCCACGGCTTCCCAGACTGCTTCTCTACTGCCTACTTCCATAACCACATTTGGTTTGACATTTTGTTCGTTGAGCGCTTTTTCCATCACCCGCCGCGTTGTAGACCCCTCTTCACGCATTATCATGTTCTGGTCTCCAAGTTCGGCAAGCCGAATACATTCTCTTTGAGACCAAGGGTGGCTGGAAGGAACAAATACAACAACATTTTGTTTGCCAAAGCGCGTTCCGGCTAAGTCTGAACTTGCCTTAGTCCGCGAAACAATACCGATATCTGCGCGCTGTTCTCGAAGACTGCTTAGAACGCTATCGGAGTTCCCAAGTTCAATTGATACAGTGACATCTGGGTAAGATTCGTGAAAACGACTCAAAAATTTCATTATTGGGAAGGGCCCAATCGCCGCAATGCGCACGTGTCCCCGAACAGTTCCATGTGCAGTTTCCAAAAAACCTGAAACTTCCGCCTCAACTTCGAAATACCGCTGCGTCACAAGCAGCAATTGGTGCCCTAAATCTGTTAGTTCCAGACGCTTTCCAATGCGCCGGAACAGTTCCAGCTTATAATGGATCTCAAGCTGTTTAATCTGTGTGGTAAGTGTGGGCTGAGAAACATTGAGAATGCGCGAGGCCTTGGTTACACTGCCTTCTCTTGCAACAGCGTGGAATGAACGCAATTGTGTATTTAACATATAAAATGTTTACGGTTTTGCGTGCAAATCTGCAAGTGAGGTTGATAAGAATTCGACGATTGTGCATTTTTAAATATACCTTATTGAAAATCTGAATTTGTCAGCGTCTCAATTTCATTTCATGCTTACGCTGTCGCAGGCGCGTGTGAGCATGATTAAAATGAGTGTAAAATAAAAAAACCTTTTGCCGCAGAACACTGACTGGGAGGTCTCTAATGGAAAGATTTCGAAAGCCTAATCGTCGTGATGTCCTACTTGGATCTGGAGCGATTGCCCTGACAGCATCAGCAGTTGACGGCTCATTTTTGAGCCAAGCAGCAGCTGCAACGCCTAAACAAGGTGGCAAGCTGGTTTATGTTGGAATAATGAATTCAAAGCACAAATCACCCGAAAAGGCGATGCATCCATACACCGGCATTGAGATAAGAACTAATGTAACTTACGATCGCCTTACATGGGTAGATGAAGACCTTGGAGTACAGCCGCAGCTTGCAACAGGTTGGCGAGCTGTAGAAGAGAATCAGACGGTTTGGGAAGTTGATATTCGCCAAGGAGTAAAATTTCACGATGGCCGCGATATGACGACCAACGATGTTGTTGCGTCATACAATATGCACCGCGACCCTAAGCTGGGAACGTCCTTTTCAAAGAAACTTCTTGAGAGCGTTGAAAAGGTTGGGCCGGACAAGATTCGTTTTCATCTAAAGTCGCCCAACAGTGAGCTACCATGGTGGATGGCGGAATATCGTCAGGCAATCATGCCTGCGGATGATCTTGATAAGATAGGTTATTCTGGTATTGGAACTGGTCCGTTCAAATTCGCTGAGATCGATGTGGGTCGCCGCGTTATATATGAGGCCAATGAGGATTACTGGGACGAAGGTCCTTATCTTGAGCAGTTGGAAGTAGTAACATCAAGCGGTGCAGG
>DMOB01000161.1:0-685 GCA_003452475.1 Acidimicrobiaceae bacterium
TGGAGGAGCATCAGTCTCTGATTTACTTCTTCAGATTCAAGCAGACCAACTCAATGTTCCCGTTCAACGCTCAGAAGTCACTGAAGCAACGGCTCTTGGAGCTGCAATGCTTGCAGGCCTAGCAGAAGGTGTGTGGTCTAGTGTCAGCGAGGTGCAAGACGCGTGGACATTAGGTCAAGAGTTTTTGCCACGACAACCGCTATCAGAAGCTGCAGAGCTCCATGAAAAGTGGAGAAGAGCGGTCGAGCGATCCCGTGCTTGGGCGAGCTGATAAGTCTCATTTACAGGTTTGGTAAAACTCTAGCGCAAAAACTATTTTTCAAGCAGATCTAACCCACCCGCTATCTGACTCATAGCCTGACGGATTCTTTGTTCATTCTCCACTAGAGCGAATCTCACATACCCCTCTCCTCCTGGACCGAAACCGACTCCAGGAGAGAGGGCTACATTAGAAGAATTGAGAACGTGCTTACAGAAATCTACCGATCCCATCGCTCTGTAGGCGTCAGGTATAGGAGCCCACAGAAACATCGTGCCCTTAGGGGCGTCCACATTCCAACCTAAACGATTAAGGCCCCTAGCCAACGTATCTCGACGAGATTGATACACACCTAAAACCTGGTTTGGGAAATCTAGCTCTTCATTCATAACCACTGTCGCAGCTATTTGAATCGGCTGGAAAGTT
>DMOB01000161.1:991-5524 GCA_003452475.1 Acidimicrobiaceae bacterium
TATTTGAATCGGCTGGAAAGTTCCATAGTCAAGATAGCTTTTAAGCTTTGCTAGAGCAGCTATTACTTCGGGGTTTCCAACACAAAAAGCTACTCGCCAGCCAGGCATCGAGAACGTTTTTGTCAAGCTATAGAATTCAACGGCGACATCTTTGGCGCCGTCAGCTTCTAAAATTGAAGGTGGCTTATATCCATCGAACCCTATACCGGCATAGGCGAAATCGTGAACTAAAATCACGTCTCGCTCTTTCGCGAAATCCACAATCCGTTGCATAAATGGAAGATCGACACATGTCGTCGTCGGATTGTGAGGAAACGAAAGAACGATGACTCGTGGTCGTGGCCAGGAATACTCAAATCGTTCTACCAAGTTATCGAAAAAATCTTCTCCCGTTGTTAGTGGAACTTCTCGAACATCAGCACCGGCGAACAACGGACCAAATATGTGGATCGGGTACGAGGGTGCTGGCACCAGACAAGCATCACCTGGCCCCAAGAGTGTCCACATCAAATGGGAAAAACCTTCTTTAGCGCCGATGGTGTTTATGACTTCGGTCTCAGGGTCTAAGTCAACACCCCAGTTACGTTTATAAAGATCGGCTACTGCCTGACGAAGTTTCGGAATACCCCTGCTTGCCGAATAACGATGATTTCTTTCGTTCTCAGCTGCTTCACCTAATTTAGTTACCGCTCGCTCCGGAGAAGGGATATCAGGATTTCCAAAACCTAGATCGATTACATCTTCTCCAGATCGTCTTCGTTCGACCTTCAAAGAATCTATGATCGTAAACACGTACGGTGGGAGATTGTTTATGCGTCTGAATTCCACTTTCCTGAGGGTACCGGCGTCTCACCTCAGTAAACATTTATTCCGTCGGCTTGTTAGAAGTTTGCCTATTTCTCTAGTCGAGCTTGAAGGTCATCCAGCGCTGCATGCATAATTCTGCCTTCTGCTCTGCGCTTCACAAAACCTGGAAGCGGGATAGCAAGTTCTACTGCCAATTCATAGACAACTTGGGTTTTTTCTTCATCATCATCGAGTGCGAGAAAGCGATAACATCCATCAAGTTTTTTTACTATATCGCCGCTAAGGAGACGCCAACTGATTGCGTTGGGAGATTCAGAATGATCATAGGCAAGCGTATACGTAGCGCTACGCCCCATAGCCGCAGCTCGAAATGCCACCTCATTAGGCCGGTCTTGAGCATCTCTCGAAATAATATTTACCTCTCGTAAATCGTTCACCCATAGCGCATAGCTCTCTATGTCCGCTACAAGGTCATGGCATTGTGACGGACTTGCGTCTATTGTCCGAGCGACTTTTAGTTCATCAACCATTACCGGCTCCTACGCATCCTAGGCACTACCATCTAACCATGCTTCTGCTAATCGATCGAGTCATCTCGACGAGGAAATTTTCCATGCTTGGCTCCCCAGAGTGCCAAAAGGCCGATTATCAGAGTTGGGGCTAATACTCCAAAAGCAAGTGTTGAATACGGCCGTATAGCCGCCACCAGGACCACCGAGAAACTTTGGAAAAAAAGCGAGACCAAGAAAATTTTTTGCACAGGCTTCGGCACTGAGCCTTGAAGCAAAAACAAGTTTCCCACATTCACAATTTCAAATTTGCTTCGGCTTAGCCCAACTAACAAAGCTATTAGCAAACAACTGAGTCCAAGAAAAAAATAGCTGCAGGAAACAACAGCCACCAGAATGCCAAAACGGTCCATATCGATCAGTCCAACTACAAGAAACGGGATCAAAGCAACAGTGGACTGCCAGGCAAGAGCAATAATCCAAAGCCCCTCACTCTCGCCATTGGTTAACGGTTTTCTATCCATAGCAGATCAATTTCTCTCCTCAACCAGTGACTTTGGGCTGCTTCGACTTGAGTTTCTCAACTAAGTGCACTCTCTAACTGTTCCGCTAAAACGTCATAAGAGAATATAGTCTCTGATCTTTTCCTCCCATAGCCAGCCATCGAGCGGCGTTTAGCAGGGTCTCGAAGCAAGGAAGTTATCATTTCAGCAAGTTGGTGTTCGTCTTTAGGATGATCAATTATCAAGCCAGATAGTTCATCTTCTACAGCTTCATGAGCTCCACCAGACCTACCCGCAATCTGCGGGACCCCGCTGGCCGCTGCTTCAACGAATACGATACCAAAACCTTCTTGTTCGAGACCAGCCCAACGATTCCTGCAAGGCATTACGAAGAGGTCGCTCATCCCAAATGTTGCGGACAAGTCAGAATCATCAACTCGACCTAGGAACGCAACGGGCAATTCTAGTTTTTTACTAATATTTTTTAGTCTCTTATGATCACGACCGCTTCCACCTATCGCTAGCTGGATGTCTGGCATATCAGCTCTAACAAGGTCAACCGCACGAATCAACCGGTCAAATCCTTTACGAGGAACCAGCCTACTTACCGCAAGTATTAGGGGCCCTGCGTGCAAACCATATCTGTCACGAATGGACTTTCTTTCCAGTGAGCTAAGCGGTTTAAACCTGTTGGTATCAACTCCTGGAGGGATTTCCTTAACCGTTAAGGAAGTCCTTGCAGCAAGTTCACCTTCTTTGGCAGCATATCCACCGGCCGACAAAACAAACTCCGACTTTCTCAGCACCCGACCTAGAAGGTGGCGACTAACCGGCAACCGCCCAGGAACAGTGATTTCTGCTCCATGGAGCACTACGGCATAGGGAATTCTCAGAGACGGACCCAAATGACCCAAGGGCAACGCCGGATCCAGCACGACAAGTTCGGCTTCCATAGCTGCAGCCTCATCTCTGATCCGCTGAGCTAGATAAGGGTGTGGCAAGAGAACTTTATTCTTACCTCTTACTATTTTGTAAGGCTGGGTCCGATCCCATTGCTCTGCTTTTGGATGTGGAGTAGTCATCACAGCAAATTGGTCTGGAGGAAGTCTGCGCCAAAGTTCCCATAAGTAATTCTGAATTCCACCAACTTTAGGAGGAAAATCATTCGTTACTAGCAAGTGACGTTTCACGCCGATTCCATCATTTCCAATTCGTTACTTACCCATCTATTCGGATCATCTCTAGTCAAAGATTCGTAACCAACTTGCAAGAACAAGTGATTTAAGCCCAGTTGACGAGCAGCCCAAACCGCATGCGCCCGAACTATTGCAGAATCTGACTTGAGACCGCCAAATACGACCGACTCAACTGCAGAATCTGAACCATCAGCTACATTAGCGAGAACCACTAATGCATTCCTTCGAAGATATTCGGCTCTGCGGCGTGGAATATACCAATGTTCATATTTTTTCATAAGAGCATCATCTGTCGACTGTAGTAGTTTAACCAATTCAACCGTTCGGCTTCGATTAGTAGCTTGAATCCGAACTGTCTCTTTACCATCATTCACAGGACACACCGTTTGGCAGTCATCGCAACCATATAGACGATCACCCAGTACAACGCGAAATTCCACCGGGAAAATTCCTTGCGCTTGAACTAACCAAGCCAAACATTTATTCGCATCCAAAACTCCTTCTTCATCAAGAGCGCCCGTTGGGCATTCAACTTGGCAACGGCGGCAATCTCCACATCCGTTGCTGTGGTCTTGGCTTTCAATTACGATCTGCCGGTCGGTGACGACTGAGCCAATAACCGTCCAAGAACCCAGTTCAGGATTGAGCAGCATGCTATTTTTGCCGATCCAACCGAGCCCAGCCCGAACAGCTATAGCTCGGTCAACCAATCGATTATCATCAAACACAACCTCAGCTGCTGACCCTCGAGCATGCAAATAAGACGCAATCGCTTGAAGGCCTGAACGCAACTGACCATATTCATCTCGAGCCACATAATGGGCTACCGAGGCTAACCCAGGCCTCGCAGAGCTTAAAGGAGCGTCGTAACGACGAAGAGCGACAACGATAGACTTAGCGCCTTCCAGCAAATCAGCCGGAGAGGTAGCCCTTTCAGGGTTACCGTAAGTGAAATGCATCCCACCATGAAGGCCTCGTTGTTTTCGGTCTTTGAGATCTCTACGCGCGTCCATCAGAGGATCTACAGATGCTATTCCGATATCGTCTAGGCCCTCAGAAATTGCTAATTCACGAAGCGCTGAAAAAAGAAACCGGTCATCCACAAGCTCCATAGTCGCGTTTTAATAGCCACAAAACCAGTTCAACCCTTCAACTAAAATTTTTAATATTAGCTATCTAACCATCGAGGGCTTTTATTCTTATGCCCTTAACAAAACCACCACCTCTTAACTTTCTGGGAGCCTGAAATCATTTGTGCACATGGCTTTGGAATTTTGAGATTTTCTAGAATAAACGTCGATTAACGATTGACTTCATGGATAGTTCTAAGGACGTCCAAATGTCGGAGGCCGTGCCAAATTGTTGCATGATGCCGTATTACTAACAGTGCAACACGCACCTCTGCCCGCGACTTTCCAGAAATTATCAAGCCGTTTTTCCCGGATAATTAGCGCTACTAAATGCAATTCCGAAATCAGGTCCCTAGGAGTCAGGTTACTTGTCTTCGAAGACAAGTAA
>DMOB01000205.1:0-4879 GCA_003452475.1 Acidimicrobiaceae bacterium
TAAGCCATGCAGGAGTAAATCGATCTTTAGCCAAAATTTTCTTCTTAGCCACCGCTTTCTTAGCCGCAGGGGCCTTCTTAGCCGCAGGGGCCTTCTTAGCCACCGCTTTCTTAGTCACAGGGGCCTTCTTAGCCGCAGGGGCCTTCTTAGCCACGGGGGCCTTCTTAGCCACCGCTTTCTTATTTTTTGCGTCTCTAGTCATAACTCCCTACCCAAGTAATTGGGAACTCAAAAGGTGACGCATTATATGGCTAGATGGACGCAAAGCAACTCTCAGGCGAACAGGAAACTGAATAAGACGTTCTCGGCGTCGCGATACGATACGCTAGCTAATCGCATTGGCTGCCTAGGATCAACAATGAGCGACTCTTCAAATTCTCCTTACCCACAAGTTCCAAATCGGCCGGATTTTCCGGCTATCGAAGAGCGTGTCCTCGCGCTTTGGGAAAAAAATAAGAGTTTTGAAGAATCGGTGACTAACAGATTATCTAATAACGAATATGTCTTCTATGATGGCCCCCCTTTTGCCAACGGACTTCCGCACCATGGCCATCTACTTACCGGCTTCGTTAAAGACGTTGTCCCTCGTTATCAAACTATGCGCGGTAAAAAAGTTGAACGAAGATTCGGCTGGGATTGCCATGGGCTCCCTGCTGAGATGGAAACCGAACAAGAGCTAAATGTCAGTGGGCGAGCCGCTATCACTGATTACGGAATCGAAAACTTCAACGCTCAATGCCGTGAATCAGTCCTTCGTTACACAAGTGAGTGGGAAGAAACCGTTACCCGTCAGGGACGCTGGGTAGATTTCAATAATGACTACAAAACAATGGACTTATCCTACATGGAATCAGTCATGTGGGCATTTAAGCAGCTTTGGGACAAGGGTCTTATCTACGAGGCATTCCGCGTCATGCCCTATTCGTGGGGAGCTGAAACACCGCTCTCCAATTTTGAAATTCGCCTTGATGACTCGACAAGACCAAGACAAGACCCAGCTGTAACGGTAGGTTTCGAGCTAGAAAGTCCTCTTTTCGGCTATGACTCACTTCAGGTCCTGGCCTGGACCACCACTCCTTGGACATTACCTTCAAATTTAGCGCTAGCGGTAGGAGCTGATATTGATTACTCAATCATCTCTACCAACGACAACAACTATCTAATTGGGACAGAGACACTTCCGAAGTACGAAATTGAACTAGGTAATTACTCTGTCCTCAAAACTGCAAAGGGCTCTGAACTGGTAGGGCTCCGATACAAGCCACTATTCTCATTCTTTGCGGAACGAGATGACGCTTTTCGGATCCTTTCAGCTGATTTTATCGATACTGCAGAAGGTACTGGCGTTGTCCACATGGCGCCAGGATTCGGAGAGGACGATCAACTTGTCTGCGAATCAAATGGAATACCAATAGGGTCTGTCGTTCCAGTTGACGACAAGGGATGCTTCACCGATGATATTCCTAACTGGGCTGGTCTAAACGTTTTCGATGCAAACCCAGAAATCATCAAAGAACTAAAAAATAGGAACCGCGTACTGCGACACGAAACCTACGAACACAATTACCCACACTGCTGGAGAACAGACACTCCTATCATCTATAAAGCTATTTCATCGTGGTATGTAAAAGTCACCGATATACGAGATCGACTACAAGACATAAATCAAGAAATCAATTGGGTCCCGAACCATGTCAAAGACGGACGCTTCGGACAGTGGCTGGCAGGTGCAAGAGATTGGTCAATCAGCAGAAACAGATTTTGGGGATCTCCAATCCCAATATGGATCAGTGACGACCCTAATTATCCCCGCACAGACGTCTATGGGAGCCTTGATGAAATTGAAAGGGATTTTGGCACCAGACCGGTCGACTTACACCGACCGTATATAGATGACTTGACACGACCCAACCCTGATGATCCAACGGGTAGCAGCACCATGCGCAGGGTTCCTGAGGTATTAGATTGTTGGTTCGAATCAGGCTCAATGCCTTTCGCTCAAGTCCATTACCCATTCGAGAACAAAGACTGGTTTGAAGATCATTTCCCAGCAGATTTCATTGTTGAATACATCAACCAAACGCGAGGATGGTTTTACACGCTGCATGTTTTAGCCGGAGCGTTGTTTGACAGACCAGCTTTTCAAAACGTTATCTGCCATGGAATTTTACTTGCTGAAGATGGCAACAAACTTTCGAAACGACTCCGGAACTATACGGAGCCATCTGAAATTTTTGATCACCAAGGCTCAGATGCTCTCAGATGGTATCTTATGTCAACCAATATAGTGCGAGGCGGGGATACTCGCATTTCCAATAGCGGTATAGACGACGTAACTCGTCAGGTGCTAATACCTATCTGGAATGCCTACTCATTTTTCACGTTGTACGCCAATGTAGATAACTATGCAGCCTCGGCTCGCGTCGATTCCACCAATGTCCTAGACAGGTATCTACTTGCCAAAACACGCAATCTAGTAGAGCAAACTACTGCAGCGCTTGATGCCTATGACTTGCCCGGGGCAGCTTCCGAGATACAATCTTTCATTGATGCCCTGAACAACTGGTACATTCGCCGCAGTCGAGACAGATTTTGGGGTACCGGAAAGGAACAGCCTGCTATTGGCGATCCAGATGCGTATGACACGTTATATACAGTGTTAACTACTCTTGCTCGAGTCTCTGCTCCATTTCTGCCCATGATCATGGAAGAAATATACGGCGGACTCACAGGCGGGAAAAGCGTTCATCTAGAAGACTGGCCAGATCCGCAAGACCTTCCTTCCGATAATGCGCTCGTTGTAAACATGGACAAACTCCGAGACGCTGCTTCGACCGGTTTACGATTGCGAGAAGACGCTGGTTTACGAGTCCGACTTCCACTCAATACCGCTACTGTGGCTGGCAAAGGCGCTGAGGACCTGTCAGAAATCAGTAGCTTACTGGCCGAAGAAATTAACGTTCGTCAAATTATTTTGACCAATGAGATAAACGAACATGCTTCAATGATCCTTAAACCTAATGGCGAAATGTTAGGCCCAAGGTTAGGTAAGAGTGTCCAGAAGGTTTTCCAGGCGGCGAAACAGGGAACATGGAGTCGAACAGAAGCTGGAGTCGTAACCATAGCCGACGAATCTTTGCAACTAGGTGAATATGAGTTGCTTCTCGAACCGGTGGATCCAGGAACGACGGCTGCTTTAAAGACAAATGATGTGGTCGTGATCTTGGATGTAAACGTAACTCCGGAGCTTCATGCTGAAGGAGCTGCGAGAGATCTCATACGGAGCATCCAACAAGCGAGGAAGGACAACGACCTCAATGTCACAGACAGGATTAGCGTTGAAATCAGATGGAGCCCCGACAACCTTCTCGACATTAAAACTCACGCAGCCACTATTTCGGAGGCCGTTCTAGCTGATTCTCTAAAATGGCTGCCGGGTAATGACGAACCATCAGTTGCTGTTGAAACAACTATGCGACAGTAATTTACTCTTCTTCTTTTTGCTGTGAGCTTTTAGCAATTAATTCAGCGAAGAAGGGGTCTTCCGCCTGCGCTGTCTGACCCGGTTCAATAGGAGATTTTTTAGCCTCTGAGTCATCAGTGTCACTATCTTGAGCAACTCCGCTAATGACTGGAACATCTTCCGAGCTTATACTTTGCGAGATAGCTAGATCTTTTGGAGAAACTCCCGAAATCACAGGTTGCTCTTCTTGAGGAGTGTTCGACTCCCCGCCGAGATCTCGGGCAATGTCTCCAAGAGCGCTTCGCCTGCTCTCGATCAGCCCCGCTAGCTGTTCCGCTTCTTTACGACGCTCAGACGCCTTAATTTCCAGATCTTGTAGTTCTGATTCAAGCTGCGATCGACGGGAACCCTCCATCTCAACCGCAGCTTGCCCAGCTTCGGCCACAACAATATCTACTAGAAGATCAGCAACCTGGTCTCGTGTCGCCGCTATCACATCGTCTACAGCACCAGCAGCAGCAGAACGCGTCAATTCTACAAGCTCAGCCATGCGTTGGCTCTCAACCGAAGTTGGGGTCAACGCGACAACTGGCCCTTGTGGTCTCGAGATCGCAGCGCCATCTCCACTCAGTGCTATTTGCGGAGCCACTGAGCCTACGGCGACACTGTTACGTTCCAGCTCAGTAATTCGAGAGCTAACGTCTTCAAGGCGGTCTTGGAGATCGGTAAGCCCCATAGCGACTCGTAACAAAAAGTCATTAACTGCGGCTCTATCGTATCCGCGAAATTTTTCGGGAAACTGTTGCGTCTCGAGTAAACGGGGGGTCAACTTCATGATGCCATCATAGTAATCAATTCAAACGCGCGAAGCGGTTTATTGGACCTACCCACATTGAAGAATTCTTCCCATCAAAACTGCTTGAATTAGAATCAACACGATAATTGGTGAAAGATCCAGGGACATACCACCTAGACGCAACGGCGGCAGCGCCCGCCTCAGAGGGCCCATAACAGGCTCCGTTATCCGAACTAAAATCACGCGCACTGTTGCTACAGGACTGTTTCCAGCAATCGGAATCCAACTAAAAATTATTCTCCCAAAGATCGCCAAGACAAATAAATTACAAATAGTGCATAGAATAGTGATCACAAAATTCCAAACCAATAAGGGCTTGCGCCTAAAAACGAATAATTAATAATGCAGCCCACGCTCTTGAAGGCGCTGGCGTTCTTCTTCAGCAAGGCTCACGTTAGATGGGGCAAGCAGATAAACCTGATCCGCCACTTTTTCCATATTCCCGTTGAGCGCATAACAAAGACCACTCGTAAAGTCGATTAGTCTTCTGGCGAGATCTCGATCGGCTGCTTGAAGGTTTATTATCACAGGCTGATCGGCTTTAAACCGGTCTGCAACTT
>DMOB01000242.1:0-3660 GCA_003452475.1 Acidimicrobiaceae bacterium
ATGGCATATGTGACTTTTCATGATGTTTTTGAGCGAAGTGGCTTGTTTTTTGAAATGTTTAATAATGATGTCGAAATTCAAGGCCCCTCCAGTCCAAGTGAATAATTATGGCCATAAAGTACTGCGATTCTCCGTACCATTATAAGCGGCGGAAAACCCGTCCAGTGGTAGTGGGCGATCCGAGCAATGGGGGAGTTGTGGTGGGAGATAGTAATCCCATTGTTAGTCAGTCAATGCTTACCTGCAGTACTCTTGATACCGATGCTAGTGTCAAACAGTCGATGGCGCTTGTTGATGTCGGTTGTCAAATCGTTCGTATTACAGCACAGACTAAGCGTTATGCTGCAAACTTAGAGAATATTATATCCGGAATTCGCGCCTTAGGCTCGAATGTTCCTGTGGTAGCCGATATTCACTTTAAGCCAGATGCTGCTATGGAAGCGGTTAAATGGTGCGAGATGGTTCGTGTGAATCCGGGTAATTACGCTGATTCAAAGAAATTTGCTATAAGAGAATACACGGATGATCAATATGCCGCTGAATTAGAGCGCATAGAAGAGCAATTTGCACCGTTGGTTGAAGAATGTAAGTTGCGCAACCGTGCTCTCCGGATTGGAACCAATCATGGGTCCCTTAGTGATCGTATCATGAATCGATATGGGGACACTCCACTGGGGATGGTCGAAAGCGCATTAGAGTTTGCTCGCATTGCTCGTGCTCGTGATTTCCATAACTTTAAGTTCTCAATGAAGTCGAGCAATCCAAAGGTGATGATTGAGTGTTATCGTTTGCTTGCGGCACGCTTGGCAGAATTAGGTTCAGATTGGAATTATCCTTTGCATCTTGGCGTGACCGAAGCTGGAGATGGCGAGGATGGTCGCATTAAAAGTGCAATTGGTATTGGTTCATTACTTTGTGACGGCTTGGGAGATACCATCCGTGTTTCACTCACAGAGGATTCGCCTAATGAAATTGCTGTGTGCTGTGATCTAATTTCGCAAGTTAAAGAACTCACGGACTCGAGTGTTAATGTTCCAAATGTAGGCTTGTCCTATAATCCATTTGAATTTCAGAGGCGCGAAACACCTGAGATCGAGTTGGTCGAGGGGGTTATGTGTGGGGGCGAGCAGACCATCCGTGTGGTTGTTACTCAGACAGCCTGGGATAAGCTATCACCTCGGATTCGACCTGGTGATGACGTTAAGCCTGAGGCTATACATGAGGAGCTTAATCTACTTGAAGTCGATCCGCGTAAACCAATTAATATAAATTGCGATACGCAACTGGTCACCGTAAAGGATGATATTAATCTCCCTGTAATTACTGCATTTCGTTTACTAGCTGGTCAGTTGAAGGCTGCTGGGACAAATAATCCAATACTGGTAAAGGACAGCCTTAAATTTGGTGAAGTGCCGCTTGAGCCAAATATTGCTCTCCTGCGTGCTGCTGTTGTTGTTGGTTCATTACTTTGCGATGGAATTGGCGACGCGATTTTGATTAGAGGAGAAAGCGGTGCCGGGCAGTCACTAAGACTAGCCTACAACATTTTGCAGGCTGCAGGTTGTCGTTCGTTTAAGACCGACTATGTAGCTTGCCCAAGTTGCGGAAGAACTTTATTTGATCTTCAGGAAGTCACAGCTCGCATCAAGAGCCGAACAGATCATCTGAAGGGTGTAAAAATTGCCATAATGGGATGCATCGTGAACGGTCCAGGGGAAATGGCTGATGCCGACTTTGGCTACGTTGGCGGAGCTCCCGGTAAAATCAATCTATATGTGGGCAAGTCACCAGTTAGAATGAACATCCCTGCGGCCGAGGCGGTTGAAAGTTTGGTTGATCTAATCCGTGAACATGGCAAATGGGTTGATCCTAATTCTGAACCGATCCCTGCTTGATGAACAGTCACACTGCTAAACTGTCTCCAGAACAAGCGGAGGCGTTACGCGGGATTTTAGCCAAGCGAGATTTCGAACCAGCTGAAGTGCCTCATGCAGTGTTTAGTTACAAACGACCTAGTTTAAAGGTTACTTGGTATAACAGCGGAAAGTTATTGGTCCAAGGGAAAGGGACAAAAGAATTTATCGAATTCACACTAGAGCCTGAGGTGCTTGTAGAAGCTGCTTTTGGCGGAATACTTGATGCACAACCAGAGCAGCTGGAGCCGCGAATAGGTGTCGATGAAAGCGGTAAAGGCGATTTCTTTGGCCCGCTTGTAGTGGCAGGTGTTTACATCAACGAATCGATTGCGCGCACATTAGACAAATTGGGAATAAAAGATTCCAAGGCCATCAAGAGCGATAAGAAGATCAAGAAATTGGCTGAGGGTATTCGGGATATCCCTGGTTGTGTTCATTCAGTCGTGCCTATTGGTAATGCTTCGTACAATCGCTTGCATCAGCAGATGCGCAATGTGAATAAGATTCTTGCTTGGGGCCACGCGCGTGTAATTGAGAATCTGCTTAGTCAACGCGATCGAATGAATCCAGAACCATTGCGGGCGATCAGCGATCAGTTTTCTCGAAGTAAATCGACAATCCAAAGCGCGTTGATGGAAGAAGGCCGTCAACTCGAACTCGTACAGATGTACAAGGCTGAGTCCGACTTGGCCGTTGCTGCCGCTTCTATTTTGGCGCGCGACGTTTTCGTCCAGCGAATTAAAGAGCTTGGTAATGAATTTGATCTTGAGTTACCAAAAGGGGCCTCTTCTAAGGTCGATCAGGTCGGAGCAGAATTTCTTACCAAGCATGGGATAAACAAACTTGGCCAAGCAGCAAAGCTTCACTTTCGAACCACTCAAAAAATCCAATCGCGCATGTTATAATGCTTAACAAGAGGTCGTGTTACTAAACATTTGCGCTCTTTAAATTCCCCTTTTTGGACATCGGGGGCCTGTCCCGAGGGATAGGCGCCCACAACTCCGAAGTTGGCTGAGGCCCTGAGGTTCTCATGGCCGACTCCGGCCGGAATGACGATTACATCACCCGATTGCACTTCGGTAATGATTCCATTGCTACCATCCAAAAGAATTTGTCCTGTGCCACTGTAAACCCCCAGCACCTCGTGAGCCTCTGCGTGATAGTGAGGGAAGGGATAAACTCCATTCCGCCAGCTGCCCTCTCAGTTATTGTTGTAAAACAGTCTCTCGAACACGGCGGCGTTATCTGTGCCGTTCAACTCGACAGCATAACGATAATAGAGTAGTGGCAGAGTAAGTTGATTGGGTATTATACCGTCGTCTTTGAACAGGTGTATCTGAGGCTCGGTCATTTCAGTGCATTTCCACCGAGCAACTGCCGAGACCCCCACGATAATAGTTAAACTGAACGTTCGGATGATCAGCGAGCAGCGACATGGGTACGCTGCTGTCGGCGATACCTTTAGAAATCATCAATGCCGTCAGTCTTTGCCCGAACGGATTATCGTGTGTGCCGGCTTGCCATATACTGACCTTTTCCGCTTTCCAAGTTTCGACTGGGCCAACGGTCACAGCTCGTTTAGGCACCATAGTGATATTGCCTCCACCAGAAGTACGAGCGTTTTGCGCAAGAGTGATCGGGTGCAGGTCAACCACACGCGTGGACAGTTTACTATACACTTCTGGGGACGGTGGTGCATTGGTAAATTCGCCTTTACGTCGTAACGGGTCGTTGAACGCCCAAT
>DMOB01000145.1:0-6992 GCA_003452475.1 Acidimicrobiaceae bacterium
CCTTTACGCCAGGCAGCCATCATGTAAGCAGGGATAGAAAGAAGCTCCAGTGCCACAAAAACGCTAATGAGATCACGAGAGCTCGCCATCATCAACATACCGAGAAGCGACGTGAGCATCAGAGTGTAATACTCGTTTTCGTAATAGTCGCCGTCACGAATGTAGTCCACAGACATGAGCACAATGACGTAACCAATGATTATGAATAGTGCTTTCATTACAAGAGCAAAATCATCAACCATGTAGGCGCCATCAAACATAACTCGGTCTGTTCCATCTAAGGCCAAGGTCAGAATTGGGACTAATACGGCCAACAACCCAACGCCCGCTAGTGTGGGCATGACTTGTTTAGATTTTTCATCCCAAATAATATCGACCAAAGTCAGGATTGTCCCGACTGCAAGAAGCGTCAACTCGGGAGCGAGAGCGTGCCAATCAAGTGGCGGCCTGGTGAAGGCCAATAGGGCTTCCATGTTCAACGACCAGCCACAACTGCTTCAACGTTGGCGGTAATAGAGCTAACGACACCATCAGTTAAATTAAATATTAGGTTAGGCCAGACACCGAAGAGGACAATTCCGATCAAGAACGGAACCCATGCAATCCATTCATTTCTCGAAACATCTGGTATTTCGTGATCAGCGAACTCTTCAGTGGGTTCACCAAAAGCTGTTCGTTGGTACAGCCACAACAAATAGCCCGCCGCTAGTACAGTTCCTATAGCGGCAATGACCATATAGGTTCGGAAGAGCTCTTCCGAAAGCCCTGCGCCAGGATTATATGCCGACAAGATCGCTGGAAATTCGCCCCAGAAGCCGGCTAGCCCAGGAAGACCAAGCGATGCCATTGTTGCAAAGCCCAAAATCCAACCCATGCGTGGGACTGACTTCAAGAGGCCACCAAGTCGACTGATTTCTAAAGTGTGATAACGCTCTTTGATCGAACCAGCAACAAAGAACAACATGCCCGTGATCAGACCGTGTGCAACCATCCCAAACACCGCTGCGTTGAGCCCGAAATCAGTGAGAGTTGCTATACCAAGCATGACGAAACCCATATGGGCAACCGATGAGAAAGCAATAAGTCTCTTCATGTCTTTTTGCGCAAGACACCCAAGCGCTCCATAAATAATTCCGATAACGGCAAGTAAACCGATCCAAGGAGCCCATGCCACTGCAGCTTCAGGTAAGAAAGGGATTGCTATTCGAATAAACCCGTAAGTTCCCAGCTTTAGCAGGACTGCCGCCAGTATTACGGACCCAACCGTAGGAGCTTGAGTGTGCGCATCTGGCAACCAAGTATGGAATGGGAACATCGGAACCTTTATCCCGAATCCAATAAACAAACCAGCGAAAATCCAAACCTGCGTCGTTTTAACAATTCCACTACCTGCAGCATCAGTAAGGAGCCTCATGTCAAACGTTTGTAGTGGGTTTCCAGCAGCATCTTTAGATAGGAAGAACAAAGCCAAGAAACTAATAATCATTAATGCTGAACCAAATAACGTGTACAGAAAGAATTTTAACGAGGCATATCTACGTTCTTCTCCGCCCCATACCCCTATGAGGAAATACATAGGCAGCAATACGATTTCGAAGAACACAAAAAATAAGATCATGTCTTGCGATATAAACGAACCGTTCATTCCAGTGGAAAGAATCAGAAGAAGAATAAAGAACGCCTTTGTGTTACCAGGAGATGGCACATGATTCCAGCTATAGACAAGACATAGAGGCACAACCAACAGAGAAAGCAAAAGCAACGGTAGTGAAAGGCCATCTAGCCCAATTATGTACCGACTATTGATTATGTCAATCCACCCTTTATCAACGACGAACTGCAGCTCTGATGACGAACCATAGTCAAATTGAAAAAGAATATATACCCCAACTGCCAGAGCCGCCAAAGACGACCCTAATCCAATTAGTTTTACCTCTAGCTCGTAGGCCTTCGGTACTGCCATCATGATGAGTGCGCCTACAAGAGGTAGGAACACGGCCAAGGTAAGAACCCAAGCGTCAAAACCTGTCGCTTCCACTGAACTGCTCCTAAATAACGATAACGAATACGATGGCTAGAACTGCAGCTGCTCCAAATAGCAACTGCCCGTAGTTCTGAACCTTTCCGGACTGAATGGTACGTAACCCCTCGCCTGAGGCATCAGCACCGCGTGCGGCAGCATTGACTGATCCGTCAATAGCTCCCTGGTCGATCCATTTATATATCCACCGACCACTATCTCGCGCAGACTCACCAGCTGTATTAACTGCTTTATCTAGCACATTTTGATTAAACCAATTCGCACTATTCGCAATTGGCCTTTTAATCGAGGCGACGATTATGTCATTGTAAAGATAATCAAGGTAATACTTATTCTCGAGAAATGTATACCCAGCTTTTGCATATTTATTCCGCTCAGTTAGGCCGTGCGGGCCCACATTTCGCCAAAAGTATAAGTAAGTAACGATTATTCCCGATAATGCAAGCCCGAGGCCTATCAGCGCCATGCTTAAGGAAGGGTCTGGATGCGACAGCCCTAGTCCCGACAAATAAACGGAAGGCTCTGCATAAGTCTGGACTCGGTGAGCTAGTCCTTCGAGTCCGAAGGGTTTTAATACTGGTCCAGGTAAATTGAACGCCCCACCGACTAGAGCCATGCCTGCTAAAATCCACAGCGGCACGGTCATAACTTTCGGCGACTCATGAGGGTGTCCATGTCCGCGGTATTCACCATGGAAGGTGTACCAAACAACACGGGTCATGTAAGCCGCAGTCATAAATGCCACAGCACAACCAAAAATGAGCATCAATGGGTAGCCATTTTGCTGGCCAACTTTGGCGCCTAAAAGGATCTCGTCCTTAGACCAAAATCCAGCAAACGGGAAAATTCCCGATAGTGCCAAAGTCCCTATTACAAACGTCCAATAGGTATGTGGCATAAATTTCTTTAAACCACCCATCTTTCGCATATCAAATGTGTGGTGAGCGGCATGACTTACAGATCCCGCACCCAAGAAAAGGCAAGCCTTAAAGAAAGCATGAGTGAACAAGTGGAAAATAGCTGCAGTCCAGGCCCCAACGCCAAGAGCCATCACCATATAGCCCAGTTGTGAAACGGTCGAATAGGCCAGGACTTTTTTAATATCCCACTGAGCGAATGCCAAGCCTGCACCCATCAGAGCAGTAAACCCACCAATAAATGCCATCAAATTAATCGATGAGGTACCAATAGAAAAACCATCATAGAAAACTGGATACAGTCGGGCAATCATATACACACCAGCTACAACCATTGTTGCTGCATGGATGAGTGCTGATACAGGCGTTGGCCCAGCCATTGCGTCTGGCAGCCAGGTGTGAAGTGGGAACTGACCGGATTTTGAAGCGACAGCAGCCATTAAGCAACAAGCTGCTACCAGCAAGGCAAGGTGCTGAGTCCCTGGCGAAGCGGAAATAGCAGTATTTATAGCATCTATAGAGAAGGTCCCGAAAGTGCCCCAAAGCACAATCATTCCTACGAGAAGACCAATGTCGCCGACTCGATTAGTTAAAAAAGCTTTTAATGCTGCATCGGTATTTGGCTTCTCTTCCCACCAGTGACCTATAAGGCCGAAAGAACATACGCCCACTAGCTCCCAACCGACTACAAGCTGCACAATGTTTTGAGCCATAACAAAAAACAGCATCGCCGCTGTAAACAAACTCAAAAAAGCGTAGTAGTGAACGTATCTTCGATCACCTTTTACATATTCAGTAGAATAAATATGAACTAGCAAGGAGATCGACGCCACAACCACCAGTAGCAACACGGTAAGACCGTCGACATGGGTCCCAACTGCAAAATCTACGCCGCCATTGGACCACCACTTAGAGTAAGAAGTAACCACTGGACTAATGAGAGCAGAACCGTGGCCTCCCCCGTGCCCAGATTCGCTATGCATTGCTGCTTCACCATGATCGTCACCATGATCGTCACCATGATCATCACCATGATCATCACCATGATCATCACCATGATCATCACCATGATCATCAACCGATATCTGCGCTATTGCATCTGACGAAGGATGTTCAACTCGTTGGGTCCACTGAAATGCAGCTACAAGTGACAGGACCCATATCAAGCTTACGGCCGTAATCCCGATGAGATGAACCCGGCCTGAACCAATAAACCGTTTACCGAAAAACAAAATTACAGCAAACGAAAGTGCCGGAATAAGAGGTATTAGAAAAGCGTTTTCAAGCATCCACATGTTTCACCTCTAACCCTTCATCAGGTCGAAGTCTTCGACATCGATACTTGTTTGATTCCGATACAAAAGCAGCACAATCGCAAGGCCGACTCCCACTTCAGCTGCAGCGACCGCAATTATAAACAAAGCGAATACTTGTCCAGACACCACTTCGTGCTGAACGCCGAAAACCACCATATTTATATTTACTGCATTTAACATAAGCTCAATCGACATGAGAACCATCACCGCGTTTTTGCGAGCCAACACCCCATACACGCCTATGCAAAATAAAACTGCGCCAAGGATCAGAAACTGATTAAGAAGCACGTCAATCCTTCCTTGCTAACACGATGGCCCCAATAAGGGCAGCTAACAAAAGCACTGAGATCGCTTCAAACGGAATTATGTATGTAGAAAATACCTCATCACCCACATCAGCAGTTCGGTAAATCTTCCCGCCTTCAGTCACTCTCTCAGACCCAAACTGGTCTATCAAGCTATACAAAATCACGACTCCAAGCATCAGAGCGACACCAGCAGCAATCGGCCACTGTGTGCCAGTCATTTGCATACTTTTTCCAATCGGAGCTTTCGTAAGCATTATCCCGAATAGGAACAGCACCATTACGGCACCGATGTAGACCAAAACTTGTGTTGTCGCCACAAATTCTGCAGCTAACAAGACATATTGGCCACTAAGACCAGCTAAAACAGCGACTAAAAAAAGAGCCGAGTGAACAATATTTCGGGTAGTAACCATCCTCAAAGCGGAAAGGACTACGATCCCTGAAATAATTCCAAAGGCGATGTTCTGCGCAACCATGCAGCTCTACCTCGGTACCTTCCGGACTTTCTCTTCTGAACCACTCTCATATTCGAGAAAGTCCGGAACAGTATCCATCCATTCGCCTAAGCGAACTTTATCATGAAGTAAATCTGCGATCCTTGGCTCACTGTATTCATATTCAGGAGTCCAAAATAGGGCATCAAATGGGCAAACTTCTACACAAATTCCGCAGTACATGCACAATGCATAGTCAATATCAAAACGATCAAGCATGTTCACCGACCGTGCCTTGCCCCCAGCACGGCGCGGAGGAGCTTTAACTTTGTGACCTTCTATGTAGATACACCAATCTGGGCAAGAACGCGAACACAACATGCAAGCAGTGCAGTTTTCCTCGTGAAGGGCTATAACTCCTCGAGCTCTGTCGGGTGGTGCTTCTTTTTCGCGAGGGTACTGAACCGTTACCGCTCCTTTTTGCGGCGCTGGTATAAGAGTCTTCCAGCCACGCTTAGGGAACAATGTACGACCAGCTGTTTTAGCGGTGACGCTAAGGCCTTTAATAAAACCAGGAACTTGAGGCATTAGAAGACCACCTTAAAGATACCCGTTAATACAATGTTGACTAGCGCTAACGGGATTAGCACTTTCCACGCAAACTTCTGCAATTGATCTTCCCTGAGACGAGGATAGGTAAATCGAACCCAGAAGATGAAAAACGCTACTAACAGAATTTTGCCAAGCATTACGCCTGGACCAAGGATATTCAATATGTTGTTGTCAACATCAAATCCAGGGATCCACCAGCCGCCAAGAAACATGACCGAAGCTAGAGCAGCGAATGCGAATGCGGTACCGAACTCCGCCATGAAAAATAAAAGGAAACGGAAACCAGTGTATTCAATATGGTAACCGCCAACCAACTCCGTTTCAGCTACCGGCATGTCGAACGGAGTTTGTGTCAGTTCTGCTTGAGCAGCGATCATAAAGATAAGAAATGCTAAAAACTGGGTGAGGATAAAGGGATTACCAATCACACCAATCCCAAATATTTCACCGGTTGCCTGAGCTTCTACAATTCCCTGCAAGTTCATCGTTTCGGCTTGGATAACCACACCCATAACCGCCAGTATCAGTGGTAATTCATATGCAATAAGTTGGCCCGCTGCTCGCAGCCCGCCAAGCAGTGCGTATTTATTCGCCGACGCCCAGCCGGCCATCAAAATTCCAAGCACAGACAACGATGAAACTGCCATGGCATAGAACACACCAGTGTCAAGGTTTTGCACAACCGCATCTGGGCCGGCAGGCAGAACTACATACAACAAGAACGTTGAGGCGAGCACAACTACTGGTGCTAGCCGAAATACTCGCCTGTCTGCCTGTGCTGGATTAATGTCTTCTTTTTGTAAAAATTTTATTGCTTCAGCAATTAGCTGCAACGTGCCGTAGGGGCCGGTTTCATTCGGTCCTAAACGACTCTGCATAAACGCCATCATTTTAAATAGAAACAAATAAACAAGAATTAGCGAAGTGGTCGGAATGACTACTAAGGCTAATCCAAGCTTAATACTGGTCTCTTGCCAGTACGGGAGTGCAAGTAGTTCAATCAACGGTCAATATCTCCGAGGATAAAGTACAGCGACCCAAGAATAGTGATTACGTCTGGTACGTACACGCCTTTCATAACCCAGGGAACTACTGAGATATTATTGAAACTTGGCGTTCGAATTTTAACCCTAAAAGGTCCTAACTCACCTTTGCTGACAATGTAGTAGCCCATTTCACCGAGCGGGTTTTCAGTTGAAATGTAAGCTTCACCCGCCGGAACTTTAATAATTCGAGGGACTTTGGCCATTATCGGGCCACTTGGAATTCCATCTAACAGTTTGTCAACTATATAAGTCGCCTCGCGAGTTTCTTGAAGCCTTACCCAATAACGAGCGAACGAATCACCATCAGGGTGCGTCCAT
>DMOB01000233.1:0-8419 GCA_003452475.1 Acidimicrobiaceae bacterium
CTACCTATGCTAAATATTTGTGTTTCTTCGATCTTCAAACTTGAAGCGTGCATGCGTACCCAACGCACTCCAGCACAAACATCTCTTACCGCCGTAGGGTGATGATATTTTGGTCCACATCGGAAATCCAGTGAAATTACTGTGGCACCCATCGAACACAAAAATTGGTTATAAAAATCACCAGAAGTTCTGTCCAACGAGGACCACGCCCCTCCGTGAACGTCAATTATTCCGATCCCTTGTAAAGGCCCGCCCCTTAACGATCTCCAAATGCGTGCGAATAATTCCCCATTCTTATGTTCTAGGTAAACAACATCCTCATAACTAGCGTTCGTCTTGTGTTTCAGATGCTCTGTTATTTTCACGTGCTCCACCGGATTGGTAAGTGTTTCAACCCATTTTGGAAATTAGAGACGAGGTGTTCCGGTTCACCAGCCATCTCCAAATTCGGCAACTTCGTAATAATTTCTTGGAACAAAGCCCTCATCTGCACGCGAGCGAGACGAGATCCTAGACAAAAATGAGGACCGGCACCAAAGGTTAAGTGGTCATTTGGACTTCTCAAAATATCGAATCGATCCGGATTTTCAAATACCTTAGGGTCTCGATTGGCTGCAGCGTGATAGACAACTATTTTTTCGCCAGCCTCAACTGATCTGCCTCCGAGCTCAAGATCACAAGTAGCAGTTCTACGAAAGTGAACAACCGGCGGTGCGTATCGCAGCATCTCTTCGATCGCTCCATCTAGCAATGATGGATCATTCACTAATTGCGTTAGCTGTTCGGGGTGTGTTAGCAGCGCTAGCAATCCACCGGGGATGCCATTTCTCAAAGTCTCATTACCCGCTACTGCGAACAAGAAGAACATCGTTTCAAATTCTTCGACCGTAATTGGACCTTGGTCGTCATCTGCGTTCAATAGAGTTGACACAATATCTTCGCCAGGGTTTGATAGTCGATAGTTTGCTAAGTCACTTGCGTACGCGTACATGTCAGCTAATCCTTCCCGAGATCTAGGATCAGGAAGGCGGCCAGATTCATCTGCCTTGATACCAGCACGGATTTTTAATGCCCGTTTCGCCATCTCAGTTCCCTTTTTCGGGTCAAAGGAATCTGACGCAGCATATTCGTCATCTTGGTATCCAATAACACGGTTGCTCCAGTCATAAAGCAGCATCCGATCTTCTTCCGGAATACCCATTATGGAGGCAAGTGTGAGTAGTGGTAGATCGGTTGCGATTTCTGTCACGAAGTCTGCTTGAGCATTTTTTTGAACGTTAGCTACTATCGAAAACGCGCTCGACTTAATATTTTCTTCTAGACGTGCGACAGCGCGAGGGGTAAAAGATTTTACTAGTAATCTTCGCAACCGAGAATGTTCAGGAGGGTCTTGATTCAGCATCATACGTTGAACAAATGACAACATCGATGCCGATGACGGGTCCCTTATCTGCGTTCCCCCTATGTACGAGGAGAAATTATTTGGGTCACGCAATACTTTGTTTACGAGATCATGAGTTAGAACGGCCCAAAACCCTGGCCCCTTTTCCCAGCCCAGCAAAGCTGGCTCCTCCACCCAATGAATTGCAGATTCTTGACGCATTTCAGCTATCAAATCGTATGGAACGCCAGTTTTATAGGTTCGAGGGTCAAATAACGTATCAGTGTCCACAACAGAAATTTCTATCACTATTTAGCGGTCGCGCGTTCCCGCACTATAATCCTGGCACCCTATGACTATGGCCGATCACACATCTGAGAGCTCTATATCTAGCTCACCTCAGGGCCTCCTTCGCCTGACGAAGGACTTCATCAAAAACGTTTCTGCGCACCACACCTTGTTAGCCGCTGCCGGAGTTGCTTATTATTTTGCGTTGGCGCTCGTACCAGCTGTCGTATCGATAGTTTCCATTTACGGCCTTATTGCTGAACCAGACGAAGTAGCAGTTCAACTCGAACCCTTAACCAACGCTTTGCCCCAAGAAGCAGCAAATCTAGTAGTTGCTCAACTCAGAAGCGTGACCGCTATAGGGAACGGTGAGGTTGGGTTGAGCTTAGCTATTGGCTTGTTCGGGCTTCTCTGGCTGGTTTCCAATGCTTTCAATTCTTCTGTTATGGCTATTCGAATTGCTCACGCTCGCCGGAGTCCCCACAATTGGCTTCAAGGAAGAATTTTTGCTCTGAAGCTAAGCGCCATGGGCTTGGTCGTCACAACAATTTTGATTTGGGTAGTTGTTGCTCTACCGCGAACAATTGAGACAGCTTGGTTCGCTAACGACCCAAAAAGTTGGATTAATTGGGTCAGGTGGCCGGTGGTCTTGTTATTTACTTCACTCTCTTTGGCATGGGTCTACCGAATGGTAATTGGACCATCTTCAAGAACCCGAGCGCGTGTAGTGGCAGTAGGTATAGGTGGATTGATATGGGTCGGAGGAACTTTTGGGATGGCATCAGTTGCTTCCAACGCAGATCAATTGCAAGCAACTTTTGGTTCCCTGGGAGCAGTTGCCGTACTTCTAGTTTGGTTATACATTTCTGCGTGCGCAATGCTCCTAGCAGCTGAAGCCGAGTCAGTTCTCGCTGAAGCTTGGGTCCGCAGACCTAACAGGCGGATCTGGCGGGGTAGCGAAAATGAAAAAAACCATCCCTAACGCAGATAGCACCGCTAAGACAATGAAACCTAACCGGTAGCTCCCAGTTACATCTGCTAGAACCCCGGCGATAATTGGGCCAAACACAGTTCCAAGCATGACGATTACCGAACTTAAACCCATGATCGAGCCAAATGAAGACGATCCAAAGTAATCAGCTCGCAGAGCCTGCATCAATGGGCCACGAGCACCCCAAGCTAGTCCATGAAGAATAACAAACAAGCTAATAGTTAACGCCTGAGTTGCATACGCCAAGATGAGTATGCCGCCTGCGTGTCCAACCATAGCTAATGATGCAATTACTCTTTTATTAATTCGGTCACCAAGAAAACCTCCTATAGCCATTCCCACCATTTGCATTAAAGGCAACGCAGCTCCAACGAAGCTAGCTTGCTGCAACGAATAACCACGCTCTGATGTGAGGTAAAGCGCCAAGTGCGCCATTACCGCACCCACTACGAAAAGGGCACTCATATGTCCGAGCGAGATCATCCAGAACGCTCTTGTACGGACGGCCTCGCTGGCTGTGAAGTGGATCGAGGCAAGACCTTCGGCAGTTGGCTCTGACTTCACTTCTTCCGGCTCTAAACCGTCTAGTTGTTGGCCGTAGTCCTCTGGAGACCCATCTAAAAATTTTGCAAAGTAGAAAATAGCAACACTAGCTAACACTCCCGAAAATGCTGCTGTTGGTCTCCAACCGTAGGAGTTAATAGACCAAACCACTAGTGGGACCGCTAAGCCACCCATAGCAAAACCCATACTGCCAGTAGCGAGCGCTCGAGCTCTGCGCCGTTCGAACCAACGAACGATTGATACAGTAACTGTCAAAAATCCGCTAAGTCCAGCTCCAACTGCTACTAGAAAAAAAGAAGTAAAAAATTCCCATAATGAATTAATTTGGCTAAACCAAAGAAACCCAACTAATAAAAATATTGCGCCTACTCTAGCAATTCTCTTCGGTCCGACCCGGTCCAAAAGCCAGCCCTGAAGGGGGCCAAGCAACGCAGATTCAAATCGATTAACTGAAAAAGCAGCTGAAAGAACAGACTTACTCCACCCAAACTGTTTTTCGAGCACCACCATGTAGCTACCCATTGATTGCATTATCAGGGCACTCTGCATGCCTTGAATCAAAACTCCAGCGCCGACGACTTTCCAGCCTCTGAACTTCGGTCGAGATTTTCGCACTAAGCCATCCTGCCTTAGCTGAGTGCTATCTGCTCTCCAGAAATCATTAAAGTAACGATTATTACTTTAATTTCAGAACAGTAACGTGAGTTCTGGCCTCAATACCCTCAATCAGAAATTTCCGTTAGCCATTGATCTCATTCGTTGACTCGAACCTGCTCTTCATTTAATAAGAATTAAAAAACTCAGACAGATATGTATCTACGCGCGACCGAATGTAAATTCCTTCTGTAATCTCGTTTAGGTGAATGAAAAGAACCCAACTCTCGTTCTTCTGCATGGAATGGGAGCTACCGCACAAGTCTGGGAACCGCTAATCGCAGCCTCCGATTGGCCTGGGCGTATAATCGCACCAGATTTTCGCGGCCACGGCGCAGCTGAGTGGCACAAACGATACACGCTTGGCTCTCTAGCCTCAGATGTCATTGACCTATTAGATCATGACGAGCGTTACATCGTTCTGGGTCATTCAATGGGGGGCGGCGTCGGTTTAGCCCTAGGGTCTGGTTTTTTTGGCAATCCACCACTTGGCCTCGCCGTTCTTGGACTAAAAATTATTTGGTCGGAAGAAGATCTAATTCGCATTCCGAAAATGGCATCTAAGCCACCGAAAATTTTTAAAACTCGCAGTGAAGCAATCGATTGGTTTCTTAAATTATCCGGTCTCATAGGAATCGTTGACCCTACTTCTTCGCTTGTAGAACGTGGCATTAGGCAAATTGAAGACGGTTGGACGGTGTCACAAGACCCATCTTCGTTTCACACAGCACCGCGACACTTTCTGGAAAGTCTGGGATCAATTACAGAAATGAAAATACCGATGGCTATGGCTCTCGGGAGTGCAGATCCGGTAGCCACCGTCGAAGATCATAAGCTACTGCCTATTGAAACTCCTGTCGTTTTTGAAGGGCTCGGGCACAACCCGATGGTTGAAGATCCACATCTTGTCTGGAACTGGTTCTTAAAATTTGCTTCTAAATTGAGCTAGTTTTTTAGAAGGCAACGCTACACCAACAAGACCAAGTGTCACTATCATTAACCCACTGTGAACTGCCTTAAACCCAAATGAGTAGTTAGAGTCTATTACAATGAGTCCCCCTCTTACTGGCCAGTAGACAAGCGACCAAACGCAGAGCGTAGTCAACCAAACTTGGCTTTCTTTCTTTCTTAGAAACGAGCGAAGGGTTAATAGCGCGAGCAGCAAAAACATTAATGCCACCAGAACTCGAATGGCAACGGCTATATAAGTCAAATCACTATTCTCAAGAATATTTTTTATCCGAGACGTCCACAACAGTAATGTCCAGATAACCAAGGGAAGCCACTTACCTCGGCCAACTTTCACTCTTCTATCGGAAGTTCACCGGTAATTCGAATGAGTTCTCCTCCATCGATTGTCAGTGTATTCCCTGTCATCCAGCTGGCTCCGGCTGCCAGATAAAGTGCCGCTTCTCCTATGTCTTCAGGTTCGCCGAGACGGCCTAACGGAAGCATGTCCGCTATCTGTTTCCCGCGTGGTCCGTCCCACAAAACTTTTGCGAAGTCTGTTTTAATCAAACCAGGGGCAATGCAATTCACTCGTACTTTTGGACCCATCTCTGCAGCTAGTTGCCTAGTCATATGCATTAGCGCATCTTTAAACATGCAGTAGACCCCCAGCGCTTCGCTAGTAGTGAAGCCACCTACCGAAGCGATATTAATTATAGATCCACCATTTTCTTGCATCCACTTAGTCCATGCGGTCTGAGTCCATTGCAGAGGAGCCCTAAGATTAACTTCGTAGGTCTTATCGAGCCGCGGTACGTCACAGTCAATCATTGGTCCTGCCCAAGGATTGGTTGCTGCGTTATTAACCAAAATATCAACAGATCCGAATCGTTCTAAAGTCGCGTCCACAACGCGTTCCGCTTCTTCGAGGATTCCAATGTGAGAGGTAATGTAATCAGACTCGCCTCCTATTTCGGCTATCGCTGCTTCACATTTCTCAGCTTTTCTGCTGGTAATCATGACCTGCGCTCCAGCTCCGGCTAGGGCTTTAGCTATACCTTTGCCAATGCCTGCCGACCCACCTGTAACCAGCGCCGTTTTCCCTTCAAGATCAAATGTCATACTAACGAACTCCCTTTACTATTATTTTTTGCCAATTTCATTCCATGGTCCACTATCAGCTCGCGGTTCCCTCGGTAGCCCTAAGACACGATCCCCTACAATGTTTCGTTGCACTTCCGAAGTTCCTGCATAGATAGTTCCAGGGCGAGCGCCAAGCATCGTTTGAACCCAACTCTTTGAGGAGAATTGTACTCCAATGGCATCGGTCCCTATCCCATTCACTGCACCGTGTCCTGATGGCGCCATCGCTTCGGCTCCCAGAATATGCATGGTTTTTTCAGTAAACCAATTATGGTACTCGCTCCATATCAACTTATGAAGCGACGACTCTGGACCGGGAGGATTTCCCGCTAAGGCTTCCGTCACCGCCCTCTGTCCCATCCAACGCATAATTTCAACCTTGCTGTGGGCGCGCGCTAAATCTTGCCGCATATTAGGGTCTTCAGCTACACCGTTTTCTTGAGCTATCAGAGATACCCGATCAAGTTCTTCTCGAAATCGTATGGCGTCAGTCGTAGCTCCATGTCCTCTTTCGAAACCAAGTAAAACGTTTGCAACACGCCAACCGTCGTGTACATCACCAACAACATTTTCTTTAGGTGCTTTTGCATTGCTAAAGAAAACTTCATTAAAATCGTGCCGTTTATTAATATTTATTATTGGACGTATCTCAACGCCTTCTTGTTCCATTGGAACAAGAATGAAACTAATTCCTTTATGTTTTGGTGATTCAGGGTCGGTGCGACACAAAACGAAGATCCAATTCGCTGTATGGCCACTAGATGTCCAAACTTTTTGTCCATTGATACGCCATTCATCTCCATCCAAAGCCGCTCTGGTACCCAAGTTAGCTAGGTCTGAACCGCTATCAGGCTCGCTGTACCCTTGACACCATTTATCAATGCCACTGATAATGCGAGGCAAGAAATATCGTTTTTGTTCCTCGGACCCACACTGAATAATTGCATTGCCAACCATAGTTATTGAGAACGCATCATTGTCATTTCCCTCAGGAACCCCTGCCTTTGCAAACTCCTCAGCTAAGACGATTCTCTCAACTTCACTTAGGCCAGCTCCTCCATATTCTGTTGGCCATGAAACAGCCAGAAGCTTGTTTTCGGCTAGAAGTGACCGCCATTCGTCTACAAAAGTTTCCCGTGCATCTCCGTTCAAAGCTCCGATGCCTTTCCAATCGGTAGGAAGATGTTCTGAAAGAAAAGCTTGTATTTTTTGTCGATAAGTATCGGCCTCAGGGCTATATGTCGGGTCCACAGTTTTCCTTACGTCGGTATACCACTGCTACAGCATGAAAGAATATTTAATATGCTTTGAAACTCGCACAATTCAGCCACAGCGTCAATTCATTACGGTCGGTAACTAAACTTTGATGCACCAGTTTCAAGAGTACGTTGAGCTAACTCAGCCCATTCGCACAAAAGGCCGCGCGTGTCTCGGGGATCAATAATTTCCTCGATCTCAAAAAATTCAGCAGATCTTAGCGGCGATCGCAGCTTATTTAAACGCTCTCGGATCTCTTCTATTAGTTCTTCAGGGCTATCGCTGTCCGCTAAGTCTTGTTTGTAGGCAACTTCGATGCCTCCTTCTATAGGGAGTGAGCCCCAATCACCAGATGGCCACGAGTACCGAAAACTATTAGCACCTGGTTTATTGTTAGCCGCGCCTGCTACACCAAATGCTTTTCGCAGAACAACGCACGCAAACGGAGTTGTTAACTGGCCAATTGCTGCAAGCGCTTGTGATCCATAACGAATGGTTGCATTTTCCTCAGATTCTTTACCAATAAGAAAGCCTGGACAATCTTCCAGGTGAACCACCGGTAAGTGAAACGTGGACGCCATATCTAGCAGTCGTATGAGCTTACGACATCCGTCAGCCGTCCACCCACCACCATATTGGAACGGGTCTTCGGCAAAAACTGCTACGGGGAATCCATTGAGCCTAGCCATGCCCGTGATTATCGATTTACCCCAATTCTTACCAATTTCGAAAAAGGAGTCGCTGTCAAAAATTGATTCAACAATCTTTCTCATTTGATATACCCTGCGCGGCTCGCGAGGCACTGCAGTGATTAACCATTCATCTCTCCTAGAAGGATCATCATTGCTTGCGCTACGCGGAGGCAGTTCATCGACACTTGATGGGAGATACGAAAGAAATTTTTTAGCTAGCTCGAAAGCCTCTAATTCTGTCTCAGCTACGTCATCAATTGCACCATTTGAGGTATGAATGTTTGCGTGACCTAGCTCCTCTTTATCGTGATCTCCAAGCTGCGCTTGCTCAACTAATGCAGGACCAGCGATCATCATCTGTGCTGTTTCTCGCACTATTACAGAGTAGTGCGAAGTTGCTACTCGAGCGGCACCTATTCCAGCGACTGAGCCTAAGGCTAAGGAAACCGAAGGAGAAACGGCAAGGTGATTGACTATTGTTTCCCAACCTCGAAGTTCGGG
>DMOB01000182.1:0-2564 GCA_003452475.1 Acidimicrobiaceae bacterium
GTTTTTGTGAAGGATCCGGGCACACAAGAGAGTTTTGTCTGGCATCAAGATCGGCCATACTGGGCAGTGGATGGTAATAAAATTTGTTCTACCTGGCTAGCATTGACTGATTCAAATTCGGGTTCGAGTGCTTTGGAATTTGTGAGGGGCTCCCACCTTTGGAACCGCACTTTCAAGCCTGAATATCCTGCTCTTGAAGGGCTTCCGGCCAAAGAAGTCGAGAAAGCCCTGTGGACAGGCGTAGCCGAACATATTGAGTCCTTTGAAGAAAGTTGTCCGGCATTCGAAGAACACCCGGATCTGTATGAAGTTCTCAAATTTGCCCTGAGTCCCGGAGACGTGCTGCTCTTCGACTTTCGCACAGTGCATCGAAGCGGGCCCAATACCGGCAACCGGCGCAGAGCAGCGATTTCCTGGCGGTGGCTTGGCGATGACGCATTTTGGGCACCAAGAGTTGGTTCGGATCCGATAATTGGAGACAAGGACACGGTGCTCGAGGCAGGCGATCTGATTACCGATAACGAAGCTTTTCCTCTCATATTCGGTGAGTAGCGCTGGAGATCATAGCGACAAAGTAACCCTCACACTGAAGCAGGAGCCGCTGACGGCAATTTTTCGAAACCACAAACAGTCTCAAATTAATAGTAAAATCGGGTTGGCGCTTTTAAGCGCTTGGGCTCCGCTACTTGAATGGATCATTAGCTTAGGCACCCAATCAAGAGGTATGCGCTTTCTTGATACCGGTCTCATTCACTATCGTTACATTCACGAACCGACTTATTTTTAATCCTCAAACATTTTAAGAAATGAGCGAACAATCAAGTTGTAACCTCTAGTTCACTTGACGAAGGAGCGTAAATGGTCATCCCAAATATTGAGACTAATGTTAGTGGATACCAAAATGAAGGTTGGTGGTCTCCGATCGAAGTTCTTCGACCTGACGAAGTAGCGCAATGTAGAGAAGGCTTAGAAACCTACGAAGCATCAGTTGGACACCCGATCGAGTTTCCTGAAAAATCAAAATCCTACCTCTTGTTCGAGTGGGCAGATTATTTAGTGCATCACCCTAAAGTACTTGATGCAGTCGAGGCGGTAATCGGACCTGACATTCTCGTTTATCACTCAACGACATGGATTAAAGAAGCGCAAACTCCTGCATTCGTGCACTGGCACCAAGATGGAACGTATTTCTTTCTAGAACCCCATCTTCATGTAACCGCTTGGGTCGCACTATCAGATTGTCCTCCCGAATCAGGCTGTGTGAGGGTTATCTCAGGAAGTCATAAACTCGGACAGTTCCAACACAACGATGATCCAGGTCAATGGAATATGATTAAACGAGGTCAGGGAATCTTCGACCAATTTGATGAAGGTGCGGGTGTGCTGATGCCGCTCCGTGCTGGAGAAATGTCGCTGCATCACACCGACGTCGTTCATTCTTCAGCAGGAAATGAGACTGATCACCGACGCGTTGGCATCGGAATTAGCTACATCCCTACAAGCGTCCGCCCAGTCGGAGAGCCCACTCCCAGCGCTCTACTGGTTCGGGGTAAAGACAACTACGGGAACTTCGTTCAGGAGAAACGCCTAGGAGTGCAACAGTCGCCTGAAGCTATCGCTGCTCACGATGAAGCCAACACTCGGTTTAGGGCGCGCCAAGATTTAGGCGCGAAGATTCAGTAGGTAGTGGTTCCATAGCTGCAACGAGGTTTCAACCAAACTAAAAGCTTCTTTGCTGTTAGTCAGACCGAGACTCTCTCGTGTAAAACTTCAAAAAGGTTTACGGGCAAAGAGCGCATAGGTTAATAAAGGTTGGACCCGGTGGAGGAATAGCTGTGGAAAGCCGTATGTCACCCAAACTTATTTCGTCTCGCGAAGCTAACAGACGGTGGGCTAGAAGAATCACCTTGGCAGTCGTGACGACTGTAATGTTGTCGGGTTGTGCCCCAGAGACCATGAAAGTTTTGCCTGAACAGTCTTTAGGAAAACCTGAAACGAACAACGGCTGCCCACAACAAACCAGGAACGATATTGAGAACCGGATCCTGGCGCAAATTGACGCACTCGGTCGTAGATCATTTAACGAAGCCCTTGACCACGCCTCGCTTGCATTCAGAAAGTCAATTGATACGCGCAGCTTCGAAGCAATGATTACATCTGGGTTTCCGATTCTTTTAGATAACGCGGCTGTTTCTTTCGGGCGCTGTCAAGAATTCGGCGACCGAGCTATGATCGAAGTTTCTTTCAAAGGTCAGCCTTCTGAAGGTCTTATTTACTCTCTTGGCCTTGCTGATAGTCAGTGGTGGATTGAGGCAGCCGCGCCGGTGAGCGATATATTTCCCAGCCAGGAAGAACTTAAAGAGCTTTAGTAATTTGGGAATTTGCTCAGTGAATATTTCTGAGGGGAACCTTTTGCAGCAAAAAATTCGCGGGGGTTGCATTCGCAAATGTAACCCCCGTTTCGAATCCCTATTCAGCTTGCTCCCATAATGGCTTTAGTCTCTAGGAATTCCTCGAGTCCATGTTGACCCCACTCGCGACCATTGCCAGACTGTTTGTATCCA
>DMOB01000052.1:0-3867 GCA_003452475.1 Acidimicrobiaceae bacterium
GATAGTTTTGAACTTAGGAACCCTGACAACTTCGTTGCCGGAGTAGTAGGTGAACCAGGAGAACGTATTTTCTTTCTCCAGGTGAGTGAAGAAAACCTCCTAGTAACAATGAAGGTTGAGAAAGGACAAGTTCAGTCGTTAGCAAGCTACTTAGCTGATGTTCTAGATGACCAAAATGAAAACCCTGCGGCTAGTTCAATCTCAAATATGGTTGAGCCGCCAAACGCCATTTGGACTGTTGGTGCGCTCGCGATTGCTGTTGAAGAAAACACCAAAGCATTAGTCGTAATCATTCAAGAGCTAGTTGACAACGAACAAGATAAGCCAGCAGAGACACACATTCACCTAACGGCCAGTCAAGCCAAAGCATTCATAGATCACGCCTTATTTTTAATTGAATTTGGGCGTGACTTCGGCCGCCAGAATGGACATAAACCAATTGGTGAGTGAAAAACTGCCGGAAAATGAAGGAGTCAATTCCGAGCCGCTGTTCGATTCTGCTAATTACCTGAACATGGCTTCAAAGGTTTTGGACGAAGGCCGCATTGATGTTTTAGGTCAAATGCCTTACAGCTCAAATGCGACTCTTCTAACCGATGTGACCCTTGGTGATCAAAAAGTATCTGCTATCTATAAACCGGTGAAAGGCGAAAAGCCACTTTGGGACTTTCCAGCCGGATTACATCGACGAGAGGTCGCTGCATTTGTCTTGAGCAAAAATTTAGGGTGGGGCATTATCCCCCCTACCGTTCAGAGAGACGGACCATTTGGCATCGGCTCACTTCAACTATTCATTGAAACTGACTACCAGGAGCACCACTTTACGCTAGTTAATGATTTATCTAACCATGATCATTTGAAGAAAATGTGCGTGTTCGATCTGATTGCGAATAACACGGATAGGAAATCGGGCCACTGTCTGATTTCGCATTGGGGACAAATATATGGAATCGACCAGGGGCTTTGCTTTTCTGAAGACTTCAAACTACGAACTGTTATTTGGGATTTTGCCGGCGAGGCAATCGCAGATGATCTTTTGAACTCAATCCAACTAGCTATCGAAACATACTTTGACTACTTAAATCCGTGGTTAACAACTACTGAAATCGATGCCATGACGAAAAGATCCAGATGGCTTTTGTCAAACCCAATTTTTCCTTCAGACGATGGCCATCGATGGCCTTGGCCATTGGTCTAGACCTAACAAATGTGGAGCAGCTCCTGCCTATCTTTCTCCACAACTAGTGTTTAGACTATAGAAGATGTCACTTCGCTTTTAAGGTCTCGATAAGTGCTGGCATGACCTTATGCACATCACCAACGATACCGAGATCGGCAACGCTAAATATAGGTGCTTCAGGATCTTTATTGATCGCTATGATTACTTTTGAGCCCTTCATTCCTACAAGATGTTGAGTCGCTCCAGAAATTCCACAAGCAAAATAGAGACTAGGTTTCACTACCTTACCAGTCTGCCCAACCTGCTTGGAATAAGGGACCCAGCCTGCATCTACAATGGCACGGGAAGCCCCAGACGCTGCGTTTAACAGGCCAGCAAGCTCTTCCACTAACTCATACGCCTCAGGTTGTCCTAATCCACGACCGCCTGAAACTACAACGGCCGCACTATCTAGCTGTGGACCAGACCGTTCCTCTATTACTCGTCCGGTCACAACGGCGGTACCTGAATTTCCAGGGTCGGCAACCTCCACCACGTTCACTTCAGCAACGCCGCCGCCGATCGATTCAGCGTCAAAGGATTTAGGTCGAAACAGGGCTAACGATGGCCCGTCGTTTCGAAAGGCAGTAAAAATATTTTGTGTTCCACCAAAGACAGGCTCTTCTAATACGAGCACTCCATCTTCAACGGTAGCACCGACATTATTGGTAATTACCGGCTGATCTAGACGTACCGACAATCGGGCCGCTGTATCTCGCCCATCGGGTGTTTGACCGAAGAAAACAGCATCTGGCACATTTGAAGCTACGAGATTAGCAAGGCAAGCAGCAGCGTGCGCGCCCACTAGCTTTCCTTCAGCTCCTCCCATCGCATGTATTTTTGAAACGCCATGATCACCAAGGCTTTCTGCCATCGAACTGCCATCTTCCAGGACGAATGCTTCCACATTCGCTGCGAGGCCACGTGCTGCTCTAATTAGCTCGAGCGTCAGAGTCGTTGGCCCAGACTCGTCACCTTCAGCGAAAACCATAATTGTATTAAGCGACATAATTAAACTCCTCAGACGACCTTGAGCTCGCCGAGAAACTCAGCGATTCTTTGATGAGCATCACCATCATCTTCGATGATTTCTCCTGATTCGCGTTCTTCGGCTTCAGTAACGCGGATCGTTTCTTGGCGGGCTCCAACTACGCCCACGGTATTCGACTCGATTCCTAAACCTTCCAGATCTAATGCTTCTACAGGCTTTTTCTTCGCTGCCATTATGCCTTTGAACGATGGATAACGAGGCTCAACTACACCTGCAGTTACTGAAAGCAACACGGGCAGTTTGCACTCTATATCGTCATAGCCGGCTTCAGTTTGCCGCTGCACTTTGACCGTATCTCCATCGATAGATATTTGCTTTGCGAACGTAACAGAAGGCAGGTCTAAGACGCCAGCAATCATCTCCGGAACCGTACCCGTATAACCATCGGATGATTCGACACCGGCAAGAATCAGATCTGGTGACAAGCGCCCGATGGCTGCTGCCAATACTTTAGCTGTTCCCAGTGCATCAGTGCCTGCGAGACTTTCATCGCTGACCAGGATCGCATCATCTGCTCCCATAGCAAGAGCAGTACGTAAACCACTCATCTCATTATTCGGTGCCATGGACACCAAGGAAACTTCACCACCGCCAGCTGCTTCAACTAGCTGCAACGCCATCTCCACTCCATAAGAATCAGATTCATCGAGAATGAGCTTGCCATCTCGTTTCAAAAGATTTGTAGCTGGATTCAACTCACCAGGCAAAGCTGGGTCGGGAATTTGTTTTACACATACAACAATGTTCATGGGAAATATTCTGCCTTATATAAAGTGTTTGACAACAATTCGCGGGTAATTTTCTTGAATGGTCATCAGTCACTTCAGAAAATTTTGGCTTTATTCCAACAGTTCTTGGCTTGAATTCTATAAAAAATTTCGGTTTCGTTGAGTTTGTAATGACTAATAGCGCCTTCAGCGATACTCTCGTTAATACTATGAAATTGCTTTTAGTGGTTAATCCTTCCGCCTCGTCGGTAACTGCCCGTACACGAATAGTTATTCAAAAGGCACTTTCTGCTGACCACCGACTTGAAGTAGCCGCTACTAGCCGGCGAGGTCATGCCACCCGACTCGCTCAGAGTGCCGCAAATGACAATTTTGATCTTGTAGTTGTTTTAGGAGGCGACGGGACTCTTAACGAAGTTGCTAATGGGTTAGCTGGAACTGAGACAGCCCTAGCTGCTCTTCCAGGAGGATCAACAAATGTTTTCGCCAGAACTATTGGACTGCCTGATGACCCAGTGGAGGCTACTGGGTCTTTACTTGATGCTCTAGAAGCAGGGTCGGTACGTCGAATTGGCTTAGGAGTAATGAACGATCGCTACTTTTTATTCCATGCTGGGATCGGTTTTGATGCTGCAGTTGTTGAACAGGTAGAACGGCAAGGGGGATTCCTGAAAAGGTTTGCTGGGCATCCCTTATTTGTTGCTGCAACAATTAACACTTGGTTACGGCACTACAACCATAAAGAGCCATCATTTCATATTTCCTCATCTAGCGAAGACGTAGATGCAGGAACGACTGAGACCAGTGGAATGTTTGCAGTGTGTTTGAACACAGACCCTTATACGTATTTGGGTTCACGAGAAATTTCT